>JBJTSJ010000219.1:0-11290 GCA_046076605.1 Tabrizicola sp. | reverse complement strand
CTTTCCCGGATCTCCGACCCCGCCAGCAATGCCCGCATCGTCGCGGCGGCGGCGATCTGGCCGGGCTGACCGCGCAGGGCGTGGATTTCCGGTTCCAGCGGCGCGGTAGAGCCCATGATCGCGTCGGTGGAGAGCGCAGAGGTCACCAGCGCCTCCCGCGCCGCAGCCCAGGCCTGGAACAGACCCGAAAGCGCATATGCCGTGGAGAACTGCGTGCCGTTGATCAGCGCGAGGCCCTCTTTCGCGCCAAGCGTGATCGGCGAAAGTCCTTTCATGGCAAGCGCTTCCGCACCGGGCTTCACCTGACCGTTCACTGTGGCCTCACCGTGGCCGATCATCACCGCGGTCATGTGGGCCAAGGGTGCAAGATCGCCTGAGGCCCCGACCGACCCCTGGTCGGGGATCACCGGCGTGACGCCCTGCTCCAACATCCCCTCGATCAGCGCGACGACCTCGGGCCGGACGCCCGACGCGCCGCGACCAAGGGACAAAAGTTTCAGCACCATCATCAGCCGCGCCACGTCTTCCGGCATCGGCGCGCCCACGCCGCAGCAATGCGAAAGGATCAGGTTTTTCTGAAGCTTTGCAGTATCCTGCGCGGCGATCTTGATGCTGGCCAGCTTGCCGAATCCGGTGTTGACCCCGTAAACCGCCGTGCTGCCGCTCGCCGCTGCCGCGATGTGGCTCGCAGCCCGTTCGATGCCGGGACGAGCGCTGTCATGCAGCCTCGCGGGCAGGCATTGCCTGTATATACGATCTAGCTGTGCGAGGGTCACCTGACCGGGGACGAGGATCTCAGCCAAGACGGCCTCCGTATATACGTCTGTAAAGGGCGGTCGCCCCGATGCGGTAGCTCAATTCCGCCGGGTGGTCGGCGTCCCAGAGGCAGAGGTCAGCCCGCAGACCCGGCGCAATGCGGCCCCGGTCGGGCAGACCAAGGGCGCGGGCGGCATGTGCCGTGGTGCCCAGAAGCGCCTCTTCCGGCGTCAGGCGGAACAGGGTGCAGGCCATGTTCATCGCCAGCGTCAGCGAAGCCATCGGCGACGAGCCGGGATTCAGGTCGGTCGCCACCGCCATTGGCACGCCTGCCGAGCGAAGCGCCGCGATTGGGGGCACCTGCGTCTCGCGCAGGGTGTAGAAGGCCCCAGGCAGGATCACTGCGACAGTCCCGGCCCCGGCCATTGCCGCGACGCCTTCGGGCGAGAGATATTCCAGATGGTCCGCGGAAAGCGCCCCATGCCCTGCCGCGAAGGCCGCGCCGCCAAGGTCGGACAGCTGTTCAGCATGCAGCTTGACGGGAAGGCCCAAAGCCCGCGCCTCGGCAAACAGGGGCCGCAGTTCCTCGACCGAAAAGGCGATCCCCTCGCAGAAGGCGTCCACCGCGTCGACCAGACCCTCGGCATCGGCCTGCCGCAGTGAGGGTAGGGCGACTTCCTCGATGTAAGCCGTTGCACGGCCTTTGAATTCCGGCGGGATGGCATGGGCCGCCAGATGTGTTGTCCGCACCGTCACTGAGCGCGACTGGCCGATCCTACGGGCCACGCGGAGCATCTTCAGTTCGTCCGCAATCGTAAGCCCGTAGCCCGATTTAGCCTCGATCGTGGTGGCACCACTGGCGATCAACTGGTCGACACGGGGCAGCGCCTTCGCCAGCAATTCTTCCTCGGAAGCGGCGCGGGTGGCCGTCACGGTGGAAAGGATACCACCCCCGGCGCGGGCGATCTCTTCGTAGCTCGCGCCCTTCAGTCGCAGTTCGAACTCCACCGCCCGGTGGCCTCCGAACACCGCATGGGTGTGGCAGTCGATCAGACCCGGCGTCACCAGCCGCCCGGCGCAGTCGTGTTCGGGAAGCCCCCTGTATGCAGCCGGCAGGTCCGCCATCGGCCCGGCCCAGGCGACCCGCTCCCCCTCCAGCGCGACGGCGGCGTCGGGGATCAGGCCGTAGCCTTCCGTCATCGTCGCAAGGGTGGCGTGGGTCAGGAGCATCGGCTTGCCTTATGGGTGATGAATTGGCTAATATGTCTAGACATAATGCAAGTCAAGTGAGTCGCCAGTGATCCTGCACGCCGCCACCGCGCTTCTCCCCGAGGGTTGGGCGAAGGATGTCCAGATTCGGGTTGAGGCCGGTCGGATTGTCGAGGTCCGGACTGGCACGCCGGGGCGCGGGCATGGCGTCCTCCTCCCCGCGCCAGTGAACCTGCACTCCCACACCTTCCAGCGCGCGATGGCCGGGCTGACCGAGGGACGCACGGCGGGGCAGGACAGCTTTTGGACCTGGCGCGCGCTGATGTACCGCTTTCTGGAACGGCTATCGCCTGAGGACGTGCAGGCAATTGCCGCGCAGGCGATGGTGGAGATGGCCGAGACCGGGTTCGCGGCGGTTTGTGAGTTTCACTACCTCCACCACCCGGTCGTCGGCGGCACATATGCCGATCCGGCGGAGATGTCCGGACGCGTTGCCGAGGCCGCGCGGGAGACAGGATTGGGGCTCACGCATCTGCCGGTGATCTATGAACAGGGTGGCGTGGATGGCCGGGCGCTGGCCGGGGGTCAGCTGAGGTTCGGCTCCTCGCCCGAGGTTTACGCGGCAGTGCTGGATGGGGCAGGGCGGGCGCTGACCGGGATGCCGGATGCCGTGCTAGGGGTCGCGCCCCATTCCTTGCGGGCGGTCAGCCGTGGGACGCTGGACCGGGTGGCCGGGATGACCAAGGGGCCGATCCACATCCACATCGCCGAACAGGGCGCCGAAGTGACCGAAGTGCAGGCCGCCTGGGGGGCACGACCTGTCGAATGGGCGGTCGCTAACCTGCCCCTCGACGCCCGCTGGTGCATGATCCACGCGACACAGATGATGCCCTTCGAGACCGCGGCGTTGGCCCAGACTGGGGCCGTGGCGGGCCTTTGCCCGATCACCGAGGCGAACCTTGGCGACGGCATCTTCGATGCGCCGGGCTGGCTGGCGGCAGGGGGTGCCTTCGGTGTCGGGAGCGACTCGAACGTCCGAATCTCGCTGGCAGAGGAGCTGCGGGTGCTGGAATACTCCCAGCGGCTGGACCTGAAGGCGCGGGCGGTCATGGCGGATCTGCGGTCGACGGGACGCCTGTTGTGGGAGGAGGCCGCACGGGGCGGTGCGCAGGCGGCTGGGCGGGGAACGGGGCGGATTGAGGTCGGTGGGGGGGCCGACCTGGTGGCGCTCGACACGCAGGATTTGCGGCGGGAGGGGTTGGCGGGCGATCCGCTGCTCGATGCCGTGGTTTTTGCCGGCCGCGACGGGCTGGTGACCGACCTCTGGTCTGCTGGCCGCCACATCGTCCGGGACGGCCGCCACATCGCCCGCGACGCCATCGCGACCCGCTTCCGCGCCACTATGTGCCGCCTGCGGGATTCGCTGTGAACGGCTGGGAGGACATCCGCGCCGAGGTCCTGCGCCGCATTCGGGCGCGCGACTGGCCACCCGGCGCGCTGATCCCGGGGGAGGAGGCGCTGGCCGAGGAGTTCGGCGTGGCGCGGGCCACCGTCAACCGGGCCTTGACCGCGCTGGCCGAGGCGGGGGTGATCGAGCGGAAGAAGCGCGCAGGGACCCGGGTCGCCGAACTGCCTGTGCGCCGGGCTAGGCTGGAGATCCCGGTGATCCGGCTGGACGTGCTGGGGCGGGGCCTGGTTTACGACTTCAAGCTCCTTGCCGACCGCCTGGCCCCGGCTCCAGTCCCCGTCACAGCGCGACTGGGCCTGCCCGAGGGCACCCCGATGCGGTATCTGGAGACGCTGCACCTCGCCGGGGGGCGGCCCTTCGTCCTGGAGACGCGCTGGCTGAACCCGGCCATTCTGCCCACCCCTGCCCCGGACTTCTCTTTGGCGAGCGTCAATGAATGGCTGGTGACCCACGTGAGCCTCGTATCGGGGGACATCGCCTTCACCGCCGAACCAGCCTCACCTCGCGAGGCGGAGGTGATGGGGGTCGCGCCTGGGACGGCCCTGCTGGTGGCGGAGCGGACGACGCAGGGGACGGGAGGGCCGGTGACCTGGGTCCGGCTGGCCCATGCCCCGGGGCATCGAGTGGGGATGGTATTCTAGCGGCCGAAGCGCGCTTCGGTCAGGGCAATGAACTGGCGGACCGTCTCCAGCCCTGCGGCTTCTTTCGCACGCAGCCGATCGATCACCAGATGCGCCGTCGCCTCGGCATGGGCCAGATCGTGCAGCCCGTATGCCACCCCGAACTCGGCCCCGGATGCTCTTTCACCCAGGCCTCCCGCGACGGATAGATGCCCGGGACAACAACGCTGCGGCAGCCGCAGACTGCGGCATAATGCGAGTAGAAGCTCGCCTCGTCGTACGAATAGAACACTTCGCATTGATTGAAGATCGCGGCGACCTTTTCATGCGACAGTCCGTCGATCTGGATGGCATCGGCCGTTTCCGGGATGCGCTGCTTGTCCGCCCCCTTGCGGACCAGGAAACAGGCGCCCTTCCGGTCGGCGCGGCCTTCGTTGCGGTAGGCGGGGTTGATCTTCCAAAGAAACAGCTCCGGAGCGCCCCCGGTCAGATCGGGCAAGTCCGACATCTCGCCCGCCCGGAAGAACATCTCGTCCTTGCCGAAGCTGAACGGGTCGCGCAGGCCCGGTCGGTAAAGAAGCCAGCGGACCACGCTTCGGGCCCGAAGCGGATTGTCCAGGACGATCTCGGGGTAGACGACGATGCTGCGGTGCCCAAAGGTCCGAACGGGCGGCGACTGGTGTTTCCAGACCCGGTGCGGTCTCGAAATGCGGCGGACGCCACAGCCGCGAGGGGCGCCGAAGGAAGTCATGCGCGCGCGCGGCAAGACGGTTCAGCGCGTGCACCAGTTCATGCAGGAAGATCGTGCCTCCACTGTCCGGATTGTAGGGCGGGGCAACCACCATGTACCCGGGTTTCATCTGGCGCTGTCCTCTGCCTCATCGGCCAGGTACGCGGCCTCAAGTTCCAGCAGCTCTCGCCGCCGATCCTTGATTTTCCTGGCTGGCGACCCTGCCAGGATCGACCAGGGCGGCCAGGAGCGTATAACAAGCGACCCGGCCCCGACTGCGGATCCGTCGCCAAGTTCGACGCCCGGGCAGATGATCGCGCCCGTGCCAATGATGACGTGACGCCCCAGGCGGACCGGCATGAACACTTCCTGCTTGTACTTCAACGGGACGGTCGGGTTGGTCATCGTCGCGCCGGAGTAGTCATCTGATTGGGCGAAGACCGAGACCCGGTAGGCGAGGCCGACATAATCCTCGAAGACGATTCCAGGTGTGCCGCCCGCGATCAGACAGAACGGCACGAAGTGGACATTGCGTCCAAGTTGAAGCTTGCCGGACACCACGCAGAAATCGTCGATTCGGCAATTGTCGCCAAGCCGCATCTGCCCGGGTCCGTAGATCGAGGCCCGGTCCGAGATGCGGACGTTGAGTCCCAGGGACGCGAAGCGCATCGCCTGCAGCGCGTCTTCGGTCAGATACGCCATGTCATCCCCACCAGAGTTGAGGGCGCTGCAGATAGTCGCTCGCCGTCTGGATGATTCTGTCCACGGCCGTATCGTCCAGGGCCCAGAGCATCGGCAGCCGCGCCAGCCGCGCTGATGTCATGTCGGTGACCGGCAGGTTGCCGTTCGTCCGCCCATAGCGCAGGCCTGCGGGGGCAGAATGCAGAGGCACGTAGTGGAAGGGCGTGACGATCCCCGCGCCGCGCATGTGGGCGATGAAGGCATCCCGGTCCTCGATGTCGCGCAGGAGAAGGTAGAACATGTGCCCGTTGCCCTGCACTCCTTCGGGGGCGTGTGGCAACCCGACGCGACCAGAGGATTCGAGGTCTGCGAAAGCTTTGGCATAGCGGTCGAAAATGGCCAGCCGGTGCGCGCGGATGGCGTCGGCCATGTCCAGCTGCCCGGCCAGGAAGGCGGCGATCAACTCTCCCGGCAGCATAGAGGAGCCGAGTTCGACCCAGGTGTACTTGTCCTCCTGGCCACGCAGAAAGCGGGACAGGTTTGTGCCCTTCTCGCGGATGATCTCGGCGCGTTCGACCAGTTTGGGTCGCACAAGGGCCAGGGCGCCGCCCTCGCCGCTAATGCTGTTCTTCGACTCGTGAAAGCTGAAGGCGGCCATGTCGCCGAGGCTGCCTGCCGGACGACCGTGGAGGGTCGATCCCAGCGCCTGTGCCGCATCCTCGACCAGCATCAGGCCGTGTTCACGCGCAATCTGCACGAGGCGGACCATGTCTTCAGGAAAGCCCGCATAGTGCACGGCAAAGATCGCCCTGGTCCGGGGTGTTACCGCGCGGGCCGTAGCCTCGGGGTCAATATTCAGCGTGGCCCGGTCGATGTCGACAAAGACCGGCACCGCCCCGCGAAGCGCGACGGCGTTGGCAGTCGAGACGAAGGTGACGAGGGATTGATGACCTCATCCCCAGGCGCGAGGTCGCAGAGCAGTGCCGCCATCTCGAGCGCGGCGGTGCAAGAATGGGTCAGGAGGGCGGCCCTCGCGCCGGTCATCTGGGCGATGCGGGCGTTTTAGGCCTTGGCGAAGGTCCCGTCGCCAGACAGCTGGCCACAGTCCACCGCCTCCTGCACACTGGCAAGCTCACGGCCGAGGATCGACGGGCGGTTGAACGGGATGTTCAGGGTCGAGGGATTTGCCAAGGCCACTCCTGAGGCGGGACGGCCACGTTCTCACAACTGCCGCGCCCAGGCTCAAGACCCAAACGAACAAAGCAAGCATGGGGCAAGGGTCAGGTAGGATGGCAAGGGATGGCCCCGGGGCAGCGACCACGCCGGTCCCGTGGCTGAGGGGACGGCGGCTCCGGTGACCGATGGGTCGGCAAGTCGCAACGGGCGGCGACGGTCCAGCCTTTCGCAAAGATGGGCCGGGCCCCGATCTACGGGTTTGTTGCGGGTTCAGCCGGAGCTCCGCCTTCCGCCGGTGCTGCGGGTGGGGTCTCGCCCACGGCTGGAACCGGGGCCTCGGGCGGGGCAGTCAGCACGCCGTTCTGCCAGACCCCCTCGGCTACTTCGCCCGACGCATAGGTCAGCTTCCCCTGGCCTTCGCGACGGCCTGCCTTGAACATCCCTTCGTAGACATCCCCGCCCGGATAGGTCGCCACCCCCTGGCCCTCGATCTGGCCCGCGACCCATTGGCCGACGTATTTGAACCCGTCGGTCGTGGAAAACTCCCCCTCGCCATCCCTAAGGCCCGCCTTGAACGTGCCCTTGTAAAGGCTGCCGTCCGGATAGACCGCCGAGCCCACGCCCTGACGCTGGCCCTCGACCCAGTCGCCCTCGTACCGGTAACCGTCCGGGTAGGTCATCACCCCGCTGCCATGCGGGCGGGCGGCCTTGAAGGCACCCTCATAAACGCGCCCGTCCTTGTAGGTCGCGCGGCCGGTGCCTTGGATCACCCCGGCCTGCCAGTTGCCCTGGTAGGTCGACCCATCGGGATAGGTGATCGCCCCCTGGCCATTCGGCTGGTCGGCCTTCATCGCGCCGATGTAGACCGAGCCGTCGGGGTAGGTGATGGACCCTGTCCCCTCCATCTTGCCCGCCGCCCAGGCACCTTCGTACTTGAATCCGTCCTGGGTGGTGAAGCTCCCCTGGCCCTGACGGCGGTCCTTGATCCAGGCACCGAAATAGATGTCGCCGTTCTTGTGGGTGAGCTTCCCCTGGCCCTCACGCAATCCGTCCTTGAAGTCGCCCTCATAGACGTCGCCATTGGGCTGGGTCAGGATGCCCTTGCCGTTGATCTGCCCTTCCGCCCAGGTGCCTTGATACACTAGCCCGTCCGGCATGGTCAGCCGGCCATTGCCTGACCGCTGGCCCTTCGCAAGCGTGCCCTCGTAGATCGTGCCGTCGGGATAGGTGATGCGGCCCGCGCCTTCCTTGACGCCCATCACCCAGTCGCCCTCATAGGTGTAGCCAGAGGGGTTGGTCAGCTTGCCCTTGCCATTGTGCGAGCCCTTGACGAAGCTGCCTTCATAGACGGACCCGTTGGCATAGGTCGCAACACCTTCGCCGGTCATCTGGCCTTCGAACCAGTCGCCTTCATAGGTGCGGCCATCGGGCGAGGTGATCTTGCCGCGTCCGTCGGGCTGACCGTTTTCGAACGTGCCCTCGTAGACGGATCCGTTGGGATAGCGGGCGGTGCCCTGTCCGGTGATCGCACCTTCGACCCAATCGCCGGTGTATTCAAAGCCCGAGGGCAGCTTGTAGGTCCCGGTGCCGTGCTGGCGGCCGTCCTTGAACGTGCCCTCGTAGACGGACCCGTCGTCATACTGCTTGGTGATGATCTCGCTATCCTGGGCGGCGACCGGCAGGGCGAGAGCGGCAAGAAGAGCGGCGGATATCAGGCGCATCGACGAATCCCCGGGGCATTTCCGGGTGAGGGTAAGGGGCAGGGTCTGGTGTGACAAGGATTTGGCAACAAACCTGGGTGAGCGGCTGTGTGACCACTTTCCCTTGGGGCTGGGTCTGCTAGAACAGGCTTATGTTGTGGGGGCGGGCATGACCGACACGTTCAAACTGATGCTGGCGCAGCTGAACCCGACCGTGGGCGCGATTGGTGCGAACATCGCGCGGGCCAAGGTCGCGTGGGACAATGCCAAGGCGGCGGGGGCCGACATGGTCGCGCTGACCGAGATGTTCGTGACCGGCTATCAGACCCAGGACCTGATCCTGAAACCCGCTTTCGTGACGGCGGCCATCTCGGCGGTGGAGGGGCTGGCGGCAGAGTGCGCGGACGGCCCCGCGCTTGGCATCGGCGGGCCGGTGCGGCAGGGCGGCAAGCTGTATAACGGCTATTACGTGCTGGACGGCGGGCGGGTCCATGCCCGGGTGTTGAAGCACCACCTGCCGAACGATGCGGTGTTCGACGAGAAGCGGGTCTTTGCCTCGGCTGACGTGCATGGGCCTTATGTGGTGAAGGGCGTGCGCATCGGGACTCCGATTTGCGAGGACGCCTGGCATCCGGATGTGGCCGAGACGCTGGCTGAAACGGGGGCGGAGATCTTGCTGATCCCCAATGGCTCGCCGTATCACCGCGGGAAACCGAACCTGCGGCTGAACCTGATGGTGTCCCGCGTGGTAGAGACGGGGCTGCCGCTCGTCTACTTGAACATGGTCGGCGGGCAGGATGATCAGGTGTTCGATGGCTCGTCCATGGTGCTGAACCCCGGCGGGCGGCTGATGGCGCAGCTGCCGCAGTTCGACGAATGTGAGGTGATGGTCACATTCCGGCGGGGAGCTGACGGTTGGCTGGCCGACCAGGGCGAGATCGCCGAAATTCCGCCGATCGGCGAGGCGGACTATCGCGCCTGCGTGCTGGCGCTTTGCGACTACATGCGGAAGACCGGGTTCAAGAAGGCTCTGCTTGGCCTGTCGGGCGGGATCGACTCGGCGATCGTCGCGGCGATGGCTGTCGATGCGCTGGGGCTGGAAAACGTGCGCTGCGTGATGCTTCCGTCCGAGTTCACAAGCCAGCAATCGCTGGACCTGGCGACGGCGGCGGCGAAGGCCTTGGGGTGCCGCTATGACACGGTGCCGATCACGGGGGCGCAGGTGGCGGTTGGGGAGGCTTTGGGGCCCTTGTTCGCGGGGACAGAGCCGGGGATCACCGAGGAAAACATCCAGTCCCGCCTGCGGGGCGTGATGCTGATGGCGCTGTCGAACAAGTTCGGCGAGATGCTTTTGACCACCGGCAACAAGTCGGAAATGGCCGTGGGCTACTGCACGATCGATGGCGACATGAACGGGGGCTATAACCCCGTGAAGGACATGTACAAGACCCGCATGTTCCTGACCGCGCGCTGGCGGAACGAAAACCACCGGGCCTGGATGAAGGGCCCGGCGGGCGAAGTTATCCCGCAAGCGATCATCGACCGGCCACCGTCGGCGGAACTGCGGGCGAACCAGCGGGATGACGACAGCCTGCCGCCTTATGAGGTGCTGGACGCGATCCTGGAATGCCTGGTCGAGAAGGAAATGGCCGTTGCCGACATCGTCGCCCTGGGCTTTGACCGGGCCACGGTGAAGAAGGTGGAACACCTTCTGTACCTCGCCGAATACAAGCGCTTCCAGTCCGCGCCGGGCGTGCGGCTGACGCAAAAGGCCTTCTGGCTCGACCGCCGCTATCCGATCGTCAACCGCTTCCGCGATGACGTCTGAACTGGTCGTCTCCAGTTTCTACGACCTGCGCGACGCCGAGGCCTTTGACCGGGCGGCGCGGCTTCTCATGGCGCGGATGCGGCTTACGGGCATGGAGGGCATCCGCAGCTACCGCTTCCTGCCCAGCGGCCCGCGTGGGCGGCGGCTGGTCGCGGTCCATGAGGGGCCGCAGGCCTGGGTCGATCTGCATGACCGGATCACCCCTTGGGCCGAAAGCGCCAACCTTCGCGCGGCGGCGCGGCTGGCGCGGGTGGATGTCTACGGGCCCTTGTCCCCTTCGATGCGCGACTGGGTCGAGGACCTGGGTTTGGGGCGGCGGCTGCGGCTTCTGGGTGGGCGCGCGGCCCTGCCGCCCGAGCCGATCCAACGTCAGGGCGAGGGCCGGAGCCTTTTCCGGCGGCTTGTCGGGGGCTGAGGCGCGTCTTTGCGCTTTACCGGGCGGTGGGAAAATGCCGCGCGACCAGTTGGGTCAGGCGGCGATGCAGGGGCAGGGTCCGGTGGCGGATGTGGATCGCGGCAAAGACCGGCTGGCGCAGGTCGGGGGCGTCCGTGACGGCCATGAACCGGCCCCCGGCGATAAGGTCGCTCGCCGTCTTCTCCAGCACATAACCCGATCCGCCCATCGCGGTCAGAAGCGAGACAACCGACCCCGACTGTCCGACGGAAACCGGAGATGTCGCAAGATCGGGGGTCAGTTGGCGGTGCATCTCTTCGAACGCAGGCGAGAAATGGGCAAAGACGAAGCGGCTGGGCGTGACCTCGGCCAGCCTGGGGGTGTCGGTCGAGATCATGCGGTAGGTCACCTCGCCCACGCTGTCGAAATGCAAGTCGGGGTGGGGCTTGGGGCTGAACATCACGGCGAAGTCCAGGATGCCGGTCAGCAGGTCGGCGCACATCTGGTTGGAATAGTCCGGCTCGATGTAGAAGGCGGTTTCCGGGAAGGCCGCGCGGAACTCGGCTACCCAGTCGCCGAGGTAGACGGCGGCGAGGTCGTTCTGGATGCCCAGACGGAGGAGTTGCTGCGCCCCCTGCGGGATCTGGATGCGCCGCTTTGCCTCGTTCCATTCATGCCGCAACGCGCGGGCGTGGGGCTCGAACCGTTTGCCTTCCGGCGTAAGGTCA
>JBJTSJ010000218.1:0-3598 GCA_046076605.1 Tabrizicola sp. | reverse complement strand
GCGATGGAATACAGCATCAGGAACCCGACCGAGGCGACGGCGGTCACCAGCAGCACCAGGGGCCAGTTCAGGTACAGGATCTTCCTGATCCCGGTGGGTGCAAACTTGACGCGGTATTCGAGAAAACTCATCGGCGCCTCACGTCTCGGTCTGCACCGGCGGCTTGCCGGTGACGGGGTCGCGCAGCGGCAGTTCCTTGAGCATCGTCTCGATCTGGCCGCGCTGGCTGGAGGGGTAGGCCTCCAGTGACGGCAACCCGTCCGACATCGCCCGCAGGATGATGTCGCGCGCAATCGGCGCTGCGGCGGTCGATCCGCCCCCGCCATGTTCCACCACCACCGCCACCGCATAGCGCGGGGCGTCGAAGGGCGCAAAGCCCACGAACAGCGCATGGTCGCGCCGGTTCCAGGGCAGGTCGTCGTTCGAGATCACCCCCGCCTCGCGTTCCGCCTTCGAGATGTTCCTGACCTGGCTGGTCCCGGTCTTGCCGGCCATGACCATCGTCGGTTCCACGATCCGGCTGGATTTCGCCGTGCCGTGTTCGCCGTTCACCACCTCGTTCATGCCCGACCGGATGGCCGCCAGATATTCCGGTGCCACGTCCAGCGGCGGGGCGTCCTGTACCGGCAGTTCCTGATCGTTGACCATGCGCACCAGCCGCGGCACGACCGCCCGGCCCGAGGCGATCCGCGCCGTCATCACCGCCAGCTGCAGGGGCGAGGTCAACACATAGCCCTGGCCGATCGACGCGTTGATCGTGTCGCCGATCCGCCATTCCTGCTTGTGCCGCGTCATCTTCCAGGCCTTGTCCGGCATGTTGCCTTCGGTCACCGCGGACATCGGAATGTCGAACTTTTGGCCCAGGCCCAGCTTTCGGCCCATCTCGGCGATCTTGTCGATGCCGACCTTCTGCGCGATCTCGTAATAGTAGACGTCGCAGCTTTCCGCGAGGCTGCGGTCCAGCCGGACTGTGCCATGGCCCGCGCGTTTCCAGCAGTGGAATCGCCGCTCGCCGAACTCGATATAGCCCGGGCAACTGACCTTGGTGTCGGCGTTCATCACCCCGGCCTCAAGGGCTGCCAGGGCCGTGACCATCTTGAAGGTCGATCCGGGCGGATAGGCCCCGGAGACGGTCTTGTTGGCCAACGGGCGGTGGTCGTTTTCCGTCAGCAGGTTGTATTCGGTGTGGCTTATCCCGCGCACGAAGAGGTTCGGGTCAAAGGACGGGGACGAGGCGATGCAGATTATGTCGCCGTTCGTCACGTCCATCACAACGACGGCGGCGCTTTCGGTTCCAAGCCGGGCCTGGGCGAAGTTCTGGATGTCGGCGTCTATGGTCAGGCGGACGTCATTGCCGGGGTTGCCCTCCTGCCGCTCCAGCTCGCGCATGACGCGGCCGGCCGAGTTGACCTCGATCCGCTTGGTCCCGGCTTCGCCGCGCAGGGTGTCTTCCATCCACTTCTCGACGCCGATCTTGCCGATCTGGAACTTCGGGATGCGCAGAAGCGGGTCGGGACTTTCGACGCCTTCCAGGTCCTTTTCGCTGACCGGCCCGACATAGCCCACGACATGGGCGAAATCGGTGTCCAGCGGATAGCGGCGGGATTGGCCGACTTCGGGCACGACGCCGGGCAGAGCAGGGGCATTGACCGCGACCTTCGAGAAATCGTCCCAGCTCAGCCGTTCCGCCACGGTGACGGGCACGAAGGCCGACAGCGCGTTCACCTCTTCGATGGCCTGGTCCATCTCCTCGGCGGTCATCGGGATGATGCTGGCCAGGCGGCGCATGACCAGTTCGACATCCCCCGCCGCCTCGCGCGTGATGACGACGCGGTAGTTCTGTTCGTTGCCGGCGATGATCTTGCCGTTCCGGTCCTGGATGAGGCCGCGTTCCGGCGGGATCAGGCGGATGTTGATCCGGTTCTCCTCGGCCAGAAGCTTGAACTCATCAGCCTGGTCGACTTGCAGATAGCGCATGCGGCCACCAAGGACCGCGATCATCGCGCCCATCGCCCCGCCCAACAGCAGGGTGCGGCGGTTCAGGCTGCGGTTGCTTTCCTCGGTGTCGCGGGCTGTCCGTCTCATAGCCGTCTTCCGAAATCGTCCACTTCGCCCATGGCGGGCTTGCGCAGGTCCAGTGCCAGCCGCGACAAGCCTACGACCACCGGATAGACCGCGATCGACCACAACACCTGCACGATGGCAAAGCCAAAGGGGGCCTGCGGCACGAAGGCCAGGCCAAGGGTCAGCCGGTAGACCAGCATCATGCCCAGCATCAGGCCCGAGACCAAGAGCCATTCGACCAGGAAACTTAACTCTCGCGTGAGTGCGATGCGGCCGCGCAGGAATTCGGTCGTGAGGATCACGATAGCGGTCCACAGGCCCGGGGGCCGCATCAGGATCAGATCCTCGACGAGGAAGACCACCAGGATCAGCGGCATCGGCAGAAAATCGGGGCGGCGCACGATCCAGGCCAGCGTGACGCAGACCAGAAGGTCCGGCCCCGGCAACGCCCCCGGCGCATTGCCAAGCGGCAGGAGCCGCACGAACAACAAAAGCAGCGCGATGGCCAGGAAGAGACCACGAAAGATCCAGTGCTCCTGCCGCCAGAACTCAGCCATCGCCTGCACCCGGGTCTGCGGGACCTTCGGCTGCGCCAGAGCCGGCGGCTTCGACGTCGCCACCTTCGGTCTCCGTCGGCGGGGCCGCCGCTGCCGCTTCGGCCGCGCCGGTCGAGGTGTCAGGCGTAGGCAGCACCGCCGGGGGTGCCACCAGGCTGCCCGGGTCGGTGATCGGCTCCAGCTCATGGCTCCGCAACACGCGCAGGAACTCCAGCCGCTGGTAATCCGCCGCCAGAACGACGCGCAGCCGCTTGTCCGTCCCAAGTGCGACCTGCCCGACCAGCAGTCCCGCCGGGAACACTGCCCCATCGCCCGAGGTCACCACGCGGTCGCCCGGACGCACTTCGTCGGTATCCTCGATGAACTCCAGGGGCGGCAAGGGGGAGTTGTCGCCGGACAACAGCGCCTTTTGCCCCGAGGGCTGGATCGTCACCGGAATCCGGCTGTTCGAATCCGTCACCAGGATCACCCGTGCCGTGCGTTCGCCCACGCCGGAAATCCGGCCCACCAGCCCGATCCCGTCCATCGTCGCCCAGCCGTCCCGGATGCCGTCGCGTTCGCCCACGTTCAAGAGGACCGACTGCCGGAACGGCGACCCGCTGTCGGCCATCACAACGCCGGTCACATGGGTCAGCTTCGGGTCCAGCCGCACCTTGTTCAGGTCCAAAAGTCGGGCGTTCTTCTGCTCCAGCTGCAGGGCCGCCTCTTTCCAGGCCTTCATCTGCTGGAGTTCCCGCTTCAGCTCCTGGTTCTGTTCGTAGATGCGGGTGTAGCTTTGGAAGTCGTCGATCATCCCCGCCACGGCCGTGACCGGGGCCATCGCCCAGTCGAAGTTCTGCACCACCGCGTCGATCAGGGCTGCGCGAAAGCGTTCCACGCGGGGGCTGTCGATCCGCCACAGCAGGAAAAACGCCAGCAGCACCAGCACCGCCAGCCAGACCAGAAGCCTGCGCAGGGGCCGCGAGTATTCCTCGGGT
>JBJTSJ010000217.1:0-2874 GCA_046076605.1 Tabrizicola sp. | reverse complement strand
CGCAGTTCTATCCTCTCTTTGCCGATCAGGCCTGCCCGCGATCCCCTGAAATCACTGCCCGCCATCACGCGAAATCACTGCCCGCCATCATCTGAAATCACTGCCCCAATCCCGCGAAACACGCACGCCCCCCGCACGGGGGTTTTTTCTTCCCCCGCGTGTATCCCGCGCGCCCGACGAGTCCTGAAACGGCAAGTCTTTGACTCTACAGACTCTCCCCGTAAAGAAATCCGCTTTTCCACAGCTATTTTCGGAAGAAATCGCTTTACAGGCTTCCGCTTTGCCCACACCATATCTAGTAAGGGCGGTGTCGGGCAAACGCTGACCCTTGCCAGATACCCAGTTTCTAGTGGGTTTCGGCCCGCCAGAAGCTTCATAGTGAGGCCGGGCATGTCGCTTTCCGAAGACTACGCTGCGATGGAAGACCTCCATCCCATCGACATCGTCGAGACCCTGGCTGAACACCACGCCTGGGAATTCGACCGCGTGACTGACGACCAGATCGCCATGGCGGTCGAGGGCCAGTGGCGCACCTACTCCCTGACGCTGGCGTGGAGCGAACAGGACGAAACGCTGCGCCTGATCTGCACCTTCGAAATGGACCCGCCGCCCGAAAAGCTGGCGTCCCTCTACGATGTGCTGAACCGCTGCAACGACATGGTCTGGTCGGGTGCCTTCACCTGGTGGGCCGAACAGAAGCTGATGGTCTGGCGCTATGGCCTTGTCCTGTCGGGCGGCCAGGTGGCGGGCCCCGAACAGATCGACCGCCTGATCGCCAGCGCGGTCAACGCTTCGGAGCGGTTCTACCCGGCCTTCCAACTGGTGTCCTGGGGTGACCAGACCCCCGCGCAGGCGATGAAAGTTGCCATTGCCGAGGCCTACGGGCGGGCCTAACTTCTCCCCTGACAACAGGGGATTTTCATGAGTTTGGATCGTGTGGCCCGGGACGGGCTGGTGCTGCTTGGCTGCGGCAAGATGGGGACGGCGCTGCTCACCGGCTGGCTTGCGGCGGGCGTGCCCCCCGCATCAGTCTGGGTGATCGAGCCGAACCCGACCGACTGGCTGAAGGGCAGCGGCGTCCACTTGAACAAGGGGGTCCCGAAGGCGCCCGCCGTGGCGCTGCTGGCCGTCAAGCCGCAGATGATGGGGGCAGCGCTGCCGTCGCTGCAGGCCTTGGGGAACGGCACCACCCTTTTCGTCTCCATTGCCGCTGGCACCAAGATCGCCACGTTCGAGGACGTACTTGGGCTGCGCACCCCCATCGTCCGCACTATGCCGAACACCCCGGCCATGGTCGGCCGCGGCATCACCGCACTGTGCCGCAACACCCACGTTTCCGACGCGGACCTCGCCCTTGCCCGTGACCTGATGGCCGCCGTCGGTCAAGTCGTCGACCTGTCCGGGGAAGACCAGATCGACGCCGTGACTGCCGTCTCCGGTTCTGGCCCCGCCTACGTCTTCCACCTGATCGAAACCCTGGCTGCCGCTGGCGAAGCCGAAGGCCTGCCGCCCGAGATCGCCATGCAACTCGCCCGCGCCACGGTCTGCGGGGCAGGGGAACTGGCCTTCCAAAGCCCCGACACGCCTTCGCAACTCCGCATCAACGTCACCTCCCCTGGCGGGACAACCGCTGCCGCCCTTGGCGTGCTGATGGACCTGGAAACCGGCTTCCCCGCGCTTCTGAGACGCGCCGTCAAGGCCGCCGCCGACCGCGGACGGGAGCTCGGGCGATGACCATCACCTACGCCGATTTCGAAAAGGTCGACATCCGCGTCGGCCGTATCACCCGCGCCGAACCCTTCCCCGAGGCGTGCAAACCCTCCTACAAGCTCTGGGTCGATGTCTGGCCCGAGATCGGCGAAAAACGCTCGTCAGCCCAGATCACCAAGCACTACACCATTGACCAGCTGATCGGCCGGCAGGTCTTGGGCGTGGTCAACTTCCCGCCCCGCCAGATCGGGCCGGTGATGTCCGAGGTCCTGGTCCTTGGCCTGCCGGACGAAGAGGGCGCTGTGGTGCTGATCGGGCCGGGCCATGAGGTTCCCTTGGGAGGAAAGCTGTTTTGAAATCGAAGATTCTGATCACCCGCCCCTTGCCCGAAACCGTGCTGCAAGCCGCGCGGGACCGCTTCGATGTGACGCTCCGCAACCGGACCGAGGTGCTGTCGCCGGACGAACTCCGCGCGGCCCTCCTCGACTATGACGCCGTGCTCCCGACCCTCGGCGACCGGTTCCAGGCCGACGTCTTCGCCGATGTCCCTTCGCCGCGAGCGAAGCTCCTTGCGAACTTCGGAGTGGGCTACAACCACATCGACGCCGAGGCCGCAAAGGCCGCCGGGATCGCCGTCACGAACACCCCCGGCGCGGTGACGGATGCCACGGCGGACATTGCCCTCAGCCTCATCCTGATGACCGCCCGCCGCCTGGGTGAGGGCGAGCGTCTCCTCCGCTCCGGCGGCTGGGAAGGCTGGCATCCGACACAGATGCTCGGGACCCATGTCACTGGAAAGCGGCTTGGCGTCATTGGAATGGGCCGGATCGGCAAGGCCATCGCCAAGCGCTGCCACTTCGGCTTCGACATGGAGGTGGTATTCTACAACCGCTCTCCCGTCGCCGACCCCGGGATGCCTGCGAAACAGGTTGAGATGGCCGAGGCGATGGCTGCAGATTTCGTTGTCGTCGCGGTGCCGGGCGGCAAGGCCACGCATCACCTGATCAATGCCGAAGCCCTGGCGAAGATGAAACGCTCTGGCATCTTCATCAACATCGCGCGCGGAGACGTGGTCGACGAGACGGCGCTGATCGATACTCTGCAGCAGGGCCGGATCGCAGGCGCGGGTCTGGACGTCTACGAATTCGAACCGAAGGTCCCGGT
>JBJTSJ010000216.1:0-7343 GCA_046076605.1 Tabrizicola sp. | reverse complement strand
CGCACCGCCTGATGCACCGCCGCGCAGTCCGTCTCGGGCAGCATCCCGGCATCGCGTGGGGGCCGCTGCACCCCGGCCTCGGCCAGAACGGCGGACAGAAGATCCCCGCCCCATCGCCGCTCCAGCACGTCCGCAAGCTGCAGGATCGCGTTCGGCCCGATCCGGCCGGCTTCCATTACTCCGCCGGCTCCTGCATCTGCTTTCGGCCCCCGCCACAAGCCATCGGCCCAAGGTCGGGTACCGCGCGGTCGGCAGCCCGCTCCTTCATCTGCGCCTTCACCGCCGCCCGCCGTTCCGCCGCCCGGGCGGCCTTGTCCGCCGAAGCCTCCCAATCCGCCATCTGCGCCTCGGCGATGGTGCGCGAGGTATCGAACCCGAACTCCAGGTTGTCCCGCTTCACCGGCTTGAAATAGCCATGCTTTCCAAGGTCATAGAAGCTGCGCTGCACCCCCGCCTTCAGGAACGCCTTGATGCACCCCAAGAGGTACCGCCGCCTGAACCCCGTCCCCCGCCAGGGGTAATGGAACAGCGCCTTCTTCATGTAGAACCGGCGGTAGTTCTTCAGCACCCCCTCCAACAGCGCCCCGCGAGTCATCGCGGCAGGCTTCATGATCGGCGTCACGAAGTTGTATTTCGAATAGTCGAACACCTCGACCTGATCGCGGATCTCCTGGAACAGCGGCGTGAACGGCCAGGGCGTATACATCGACCAGTTGGCCAGGTCCGGCTGCCAGTCCCAGGCCATCCGGTAGGTCTCTTCCAGGGTCTCCGGCGTCTCGTTGTCGAGGCCCACGATGAACTGCGCCTCGGTGAAGATGTCCGCCTCGCGCAAGAGGCGGATCGCCTCCTTGTTCTCCTCGACCTTGGTCTCCTTGTTGAACAGATCCAGCTTCAGTTGCGCCGCCGCCTCGGTACCCAGGCTGACATGCACCAACCCCGCCTCGCGGTAGAACTTCAGCAGGTCCCGGTCGCGGTAGATGTCCGTGACCCGCGTGTTGATCCCCCATTTGACCCGCTTGTTGAGCCCCCGGTCGATCAGCTCCTGGCAGAATTCCACGAACTTCTTCTTGTTGATGGTGGGTTCTTCGTCGGCAAGGATGAAGAACCCCACCCCGTGATCCGTGACCAGCCGCTCGATTTCGTCCGCGACCTTTTTCGGGTCCCGCACCCGGTAGTCGCGCCAGAACTTCCACTGGCTGCAGAAGGAACAGGTGAACGGACACCCCCGCGCCATGTTCGGGATCGCGACCTTTACGCCCAGGGGGATATAGATGTAGCTGTCCCAGTCCAGGATCGACCAATCCGGGTCGATGCCGTCCAGGTCCTTGACGGTGGACGCGGCCTGCGTCGCCACGATCTCCCCGTCCACAGCGAACGCCAACCCCTTGATCTTGCGCTGATCCGCAGGCCAGCGGCCATCGCGCACCGCCTCGGCGAGCGCCACCATGATCTCCTCGCCCTCGCCCCGGACGATCACGTCGACCCAGGGCGCCTCCGACAGAACCTGCCGGAACATGAAGGTCGCATGCACGCCCCCCAGCACCCGCAAGGCCCCCGGCACGACGTCAGACGCGATCCGCAGAACCTCCTCGGCCTCGTAGATCGACGGCGTGATCGAGGTCACCCCCACGATGTCCGGCTGCAATTCGGCCAGCTTCGCCCGCAGGACGTCTGGCCCCAGATGATAGGTCATCGCGTCCAGGAAATGGATGTCCTGAAACCCCGCCCGCTTCAGGCTGCCCGCCAGATAGGCGACCCAGGCCGGGGGCCAGTTGCCCGCGATCTCGGCCCCGCCGGAATGGTAGTTTGGGTGGATGAAGACGATGCGCATCTGGCGGCCCCTTCTATGCCAAGGCACCCGCCGGGAGCAGCGGTGTCAATGCAGATTGACAGATTTCCGTCCGCGCGACTTGACCCAGATCAAGCCCAACCGATCAGGACTGGTCGCTGACTTCCTTGTTCAAGATGCCGAACTTGCGCAGCTTCACGTACAGCGACTGGCGCGACAGGCTCAGAAGCTCGGCCGCCGCCGCCCGGTTGTTGCCGGACATCTCCAGCGCGGCCTCGATGCACATCTTCTCGATGATCTCGGTCGTCTCGTCGACGATCTCTTTCAGCGTCGAATAGCCCACCAGCCGCATCACATTGCGCAGCCCCTCGTTGTCGGTCCCGGTGACCGGCCAGACCACCTGATCCGCCACCACGAAATCCCGCGCCACGATGGCCACGACCTGCTTGCCCTTGTCCTCGAACAGCGTCGCCGACAGCTCGACCGACACCTCGCCCATGTAATCCGTGTTCAGCCGTGTGCGGTAGTGCCGCAGGTGGCCCACGCGCCGGACGTTGTCCAGAAGCACCTTCAGATCGACCGCCCCGCGCGATAGGAAGTCGGAAAACGACCGGTCCACCACGACCGACTGGCTGTGGCTGTCGGTCAGGTTCAGGAAGGCCTCGTTCGCGGCCTTGATCAGCCCGCTGCTGTCCAGGAAGACGATGGCATCGGTGCCCTTCTCGAACAGGTTATGCATCATCGCGCCGCGGTCGCTTTCCTGCGACTGGGCGCTTTCCGACAACCCGACCCGGCACAGCAGCAGCCGATCGCGTGAGGCGCGGAACATCTTGGCGCTGATCTTCACCCGCTGCCCGGTGCGGCGCACGTTCAGGTCCAGATAGCCCGCCCCGTCGCTGGTTCCGTTCCGCGCCAGTGATTCCAGAAGCTCGCCCCGCCGACGCCCGTCGAACTCCTGCGCGATGGGCGCGTTCAGAAGGTCATTCCGCGCCGCACCCAGCAGGCGCGCGGCCGAACTGTTCAGGTCGACGATCCGCCCGGTGGTTTCCGACACGATCAGCAGCGGGAAGGAATTCTCTTCCATCAGCACCCGATAGCGGGTCTCCAGCTCGCGCTGCGCCTCGTGATCGCGGCCGATGGCACGGTGAGCCTGCACCAGCTGCTGCTGCACTTCGGCCAGCGGTCGCAAGTCCCGGCCCAACAGAAGGATCCGGTCGGTTCCCGGCAAGCGGCGCAACGTGTAGCGCACGGGAAACTCATACTGGGCTGCACCGCCGTGGTTCAATTCCAGCGGCACCGCCGGCTCTGCTCCGGCAAGGCGTTGGCTCAGCTTGGACCAGCTTTCCGGTGCAAACAAAGCCTCAAGCGACTGTCCCTTCCAGCCAACCGCGAAGGCCGCAAGGCCCGACTGCGGATTGACGATGACGGTATCTACCTCGCGCCCCGGCGTTACCACCAGGGTCAAGTCGGCGACAGCACTGACCAGATCCAGCACGACGCGCGTTGCAGCATCGTCGGGCGGCTGCGGCCGATGGCTGTCAGGTGTCACCTTGATATCCTTTCACGGACAATCCTGCGCCCACCGTTTCGCCTCTTTTTTCGCGCCGTTCAAGCGCAGGCGCGGGGCGTCTTGCCGCAAAATCCGCCAGAAGTGCAGAAACGTCGCGCAGGACCCGGTCGGCGCCGGTTGCAGCCTGCAGCGGTTCATCCGCCATCGGCACTGCGCCGCCAACGTAGATGGCAATTTCGCCGCGCGACATCAGCCGCAACGTCCGCACCAGGCCAATGCCCGAATCAAGGCCGGCCGTACAACCGATCGACACCAGGGCCAGGTCAAACCGGCTGGCCGCCAAAAGCACCGACAGGTCTGCCGCCGCTGGCGCCACCCGGACCACGGCGCTGTATCCGGCAAGCCTAAGCTGCAGCGCCAGAACCGAAGCCCCCAGCGTGTGCTGTTCCGCTTCTGCCACCAGGACCAGCGCCGCAGGTCCTTCCGGTCGCACGACCGACACCAGCATCTCGTCGATCCGCCGCACCAGACTGTGCAGCCGCTCGCTCCGGATCGTGACATCGATGAAACTCAGCTCGTCCGCCAACCAGCTTTCACCCAGAGACCGTGCCGCCTCACCGGCATATCCGCAGGCGACCAGCTCGGGACGCAGACGCCGCGCGAGCATAGCATCCAGCAGCACAGTCGGATCGACCGAACTGTCATTGGCCAGAATATCCAGAAGCAGGTCGAGATGCTCTTGCTTTACCTCGACTCCGTGCTCTTCGCGCACCGAAACCAACCGACCAAGCGCCTCCTGCGCAAGCCCCGCGAACCAGTCCAGACACCCCTGATCCGGTGCCTCCGGTATACCATTGTCTCGCATCGGCGACCCTCCCTGGGCCCTTGCGCTGATGCCGGGGCAAGCTAGCACTGCGAAAGCGCAAACGAAAGCCATCGACTCGCTGCCATATGACACCCCAATCCAGCAAACATGTCCATCGAAATTGACATTCCATGCAGGGCATAGGTTATCTTCTGGCATAAAATATTGAAAAACTGAGGTTTTTGCTTTCTTTTTCGGCCTTACCAGCGCGACTATGCGGCGTCCGCTAGGGGGTAAAGCCTCATGAAAATGTGTAAATCTGCATTGACAGCCAACGTGGCCTGACTACGATGAGTGTAAACGCGGCTTTAAGATCGAGGCGTAAGGAATGTCCGCTGCGGCCTCAGATACCAGGTCCAAACCGCTGTACACCCCCAGCCAGCGCGCCCGTCGCGATGCCACGCGTTGGACCCTGGTTCAGGGCATCCTTGCCCCGATCCAGTTCCTGGTCTGCGCCGTCTCGCTGGTCCTTGTCCTGCGCTACCTGATGACGGGTGACGGCTACACCGCAGCGACCGTCTCGATCCTCGTCAAGACCGCGCTTCTCTACACGATCATGGTCACCGGCGCGATCTGGGAGAAGGTGGTTTTCGGCCAGTATCTCTTCGCCCCCGCCTTCTTCTGGGAGGACGTGGTCAGCTTCGTCGTGATCGCGCTGCACACGATCTATCTCTATGGCCTGCTTACACAATCCATCGCGCCGCTGCAGCTGATGCTGATCACGCTCGCCGCCTACGCCACCTATTTCCTCAACGCGACCCAGTTCCTCTTGAAGCTCCGCCGCGCCCGCCTCGACAGCGCCGAACCAAGAGGACACCCGGCATGAGCCTCGACACCCCTACCACCGGTTGCCTCCACACGCCTGTCCTGCGCGAGCGCGGACAGCGTGAGGTCTTTTGCGGCCTGACCGGGATCATCTGGCTGCACCGCAAGATGCAGGACGCCTTCTTCCTCGTCGTCGGCTCGCGCACCTGCGCGCATCTCCTGCAATCCGCCGCCGGGGTGATGATCTTCGCCGAACCACGATTCGGCACCGCGATTCTCGAAGAGAAGGACCTCGCCGGTCTCGCCGACGCGCATGTCGAGCTGGAACGCGAGGTCGAACGCCTCCTCTCCCGCCGCCCCGACATCCGGCAGCTGTTCCTGGTCGGCTCCTGCCCGTCCGAGGTCATCAAGCTCGACCTCTCTCGCACCGCCGAACGCCTGAACGCCCGCCATGGGCCGTCCGTCCGGGTCTACAACTACTCGGGTTCCGGCATCGAGACGACGTTCACCCAGGGTGAGGACGCTTGCCTCGCCGCGATGGTCCCGGGGCTGGAGGAAACAACCGACGCGAACCTCCTCGTGGTCGGCGCCCTGCCGGATGTGGTCGAGGACCAGTGCCTCGCCCTCCTCACCCAGATGGGCATCCGCAACGTCGCCTTCCTCCCTTCCCGCCGCGCCGCAGGTGCCCCGAAGGTCGGCCCCAACACCCGCTTCATCCTGACCCAGCCCTTCCTGGCCGATACCGCCCACGCCCTGGAACGCCGCGGGGCCGAGCGCATCGCCGCCCCCTTCCCCTTCGGCGAGGAAGGCACCACCGACTGGCTCCGCGCCGTCGCAAAGACCCATGGCGTGAACCTGGAAACCTTCGAGGCGGTCACCGCCGCCCCCCGCGCCCGCGCCCGCAAGGCCGTCGCCGCCCACGCGGAAACCCTGCGCGACAAGACGCTGTTCATGTTCCCCGACAGCCAGCTTGAAATCCCGCTCGCCCGCTTCCTCGCCCGTGAATGCGGTATGGTCCCGGTCGAGGTCGGCACCCCCTATCTCCACCGCGGCCTGATGGAACCCGAACTCGCGCTCCTGCCGCAGACCATCCTTTCCGAAGGCCAGGACGTCGACCTGCAGCTTGACCGCCACGCGGCGCTGAACCCCGACCTCACCGTCTGCGGCCTTGGCCTTGCGAACCCCTTGGAAGCCGCCGGCCACGCCACCAAATGGGCGATCGAGCTCGTCTTCACCCCGGTCCATTTCTACGAACAGGCAGGCGACCTCGCCGGCCTCTTCTCCCGCCCTTTGCGCCGCCGCGCGCTATTGCAGGGGGCCGCCGTATGAAACTCACCCTCTGGACCTACGAAGGCCCCCCGCACGTCGGCGCGATGCGCGTCGCCACCGGCATGAAAGACGTCCACTACGTCCTCCACGCCCCGCAAGGCGACACCTACGCCGACCTCCTGTTCACGATGATCGAACGGCGCAACCACCGCCCGCCGGTCACCTTCACCACCTTCCAGGCCTCCGACCTCGGCGCTGACACCGCGACCCTTTTCAAACGCGCCGCCCAAGGCGCCTTTGACCGCTTCCAGCCGAGCGCAATGATCGTCGGCGCCTCCTGCACCGCCGAACTCATCCAGGACGACCCCGGCGGCCTCGCCTCCACCCTCGGCCTCCCCTGCCCTGTCGTGCCCCTCGACCTCCCCAGCTACTCCCGCAAGGAAAACTTTGGCGCGGACGAAAGCTTCCTCGCCCTCACTCGCGCCCTCGCCCTGCCGTGCGAGCGCACCAAGGAAGTCTCCTGCAACATCCTTGGCGGGACCGCCCTCGGCTTCCGCCACCGCGACGACGTGGCCGAGATCACCAAGCTACTGTCGCAAATGGGCATCGCCGTGAATGTGGCGGCCCCCCTCGATGCGACCCCTGATGACCTGAAGCGCCTCCCCGCCGCGCATTTCAACGTCCTCCTCTACCCCGAAACCGGCGAATCCGCCGCCCGCTGGCTGGAAAAAACCCACGCGCAAGCATGGACCAAGACCATCCCCATCGGCGCGGAAGCCACCCGGGAGTTCATCGCCGAAGTCGCCGCCCTTGCAGGCGTCAGCCCCAAGGTCGACGAAAAGAACCTCCGCCAGCCCTGGTGGTCGGCCAGCGTCGACTCCACCTACCTCACCGGCAAGCGCGTCTTCATCTTCGGCGACGCCACCCACGCCATGGCCGCCGCCCGCGTGGCCCGCGACGAAATCGGCTTCGAAGTGGTGGGCCTTGGCTGCTACAACCGCGAATTCGCCCGCCCCATGCGCGCCGCCGCCAAAGAGTACGGCCTGGAAGCGACGATCACCGACGACTACCTCGACGTCGAAGCCGCCATCATCGCCGCCGCCCCGGAACTGATCCTCGGCACCCAGATGGAGCGCCACATCGCC
>JBJTSJ010000215.1:0-14976 GCA_046076605.1 Tabrizicola sp. | reverse complement strand
GCTGGACCTTTGCGACGGCTTTCTGCTGACCGGGGGCCGGCCCAACGTGCATCCCAGCGAATACGGCGAGGAGGAGACCCCCGCCCACGGCGCCTTCGACCGGGGCCGCGACGCGATCACGCTGCCCCTGGTCCGGGCTTGCGTCGACCGCGGACAGCCCTTCCTGGGCATCTGCCGCGGCTTCCAGGAGGTGAACGTGGCCCTGGGTGGTACGCTGCACCCCGAGATCCGAGAGCTTCCGGGACGGATGAACCACCGCATGCCCCCTGACGGTACGCTGGAGGAGTGTTTTGCCCTCCGCCACACGGTGACCTTCACCGAAGGCGGGGTGTTCCACCGGCTGATGGGTGCGCGCGAGGTGATGACCAACACGCTGCATGGCCAGGGGATTGCCCGCCCGGCGGGCAGCATCGTGATCGACGGCCATGCCCCCGATGGCACACCCGAGGCGACCTATGTGAAGGACGCACCGGGCTTTACCCTGTCGGTGCAATGGCATCCGGAATGGAACGCGGGCAACGACCCGGTCTCGCGCCCGCTGTTCGAGGCTTTCGGCGCGGCGGTTGCAGCCTGGGCCGCGGGTGAACGGCCGATGCCGGCCCTGGCTTGTTCGGCCTGATTTGACACCGATCAGTGCGGGGTGTCCCCGTCAAGTGTAAGTGAGGGGCCTTCATCAAAGGAGGCTCCCATGTATCTGCTTGTCGCCTATGCCACCACCGATGGCCAGACCCGCAAGATCGCCCGCTTTGCCGCCGACCGGCTGGCGGGGCAGGGCCATGCGGTCGAACTTCTGAACGTCGAGGATACCGAGGGGCTGGACCTGTCGCGGTTCGACGGCGCGATTCTTGGCGGCTCCCTGCACGCCGGGGGTTACCAGAAATCTCTTGCCCGCTTTGTCACTGCAGTACGGGCCGACCTTGCGCTGATGCCGACGCTGTTCCTGGCCGTATCTCTTTCCGCGGCCGGACAGGACCCGGACGACTGGGCGGGCCTGCGGAAATGCCTGGCCACGTTCGAACAGGACACCGGCTGGACCCCGGGGCGGGTGGAGCACGTGGCCGGTGCCTTCAAGTTCAGCGAATACGACTTCTTCCGCGCCTGGGCGATGCGCCGGATCGCGGATCAGAAGGGCGAGGTCGTCGAGCCCGGGAAAGACAAGGAATACACCGATTGGGCCGCCCTCGGGCAGACGCTGGACGCCTGGTTCGCGGGCCTGACCCCGCGTGTCACAACGGCCGCAGCTTCAGCTTGACGATCCGATTCTCACGCTTGGCGATCACGGTGAAACGGAAGCCGTGAAAGCTGAACACCTGCCCCTCGTTCGGGATCATCTGCGCCTCGTGGATCACCAGGCCCGCGATGGTGTTCGCCTCGTCATCCGGCAGCCGCCAGTCCGTCGCCCGGTTCAGGTCGCGGATCGTCATCGCCCCGTCGACCAGGAAGGCCCCGTCCTCCGTCTGGCTCAGGCCTGAATCCTTGCCCACCACGTCGAATTCGTCGGTGATGTCGCCGACGATTTCCTCCAGGATGTCCTCCAGCGTGATCAGCCCCTGCAGTGCGCCGTATTCGTCGACCACCAGCGCGAAATGGGTCCGCCGCGCCAGGAACTCGCGCATCTGCTCATCAAGGCTCGTGGTGTCGGGGATGAAGTAGGGCTTCATCGCGACCTTCTCGATCTCCAAGGCCTCGATCCCCTGGACCGAGCCATCCTCGCCCCGCACCAGCCGGTCGACCTCGCGCAGAAGGTCCTTGGCATGCACCACGCCCAGGATGTTGTCGTCGCTGTCACGGTAGATCGGCAGCCGGGTATGCTGCGACGCCAGCACCCGGGTGATGATCTCGCCCGGCGGCAGGCTGGCGTCGATCATCTCGATCTGGCGGCGATGGCGCATGATCTCGTCCACCGTACGGTGCGACAGATCCAGTGCGCCCAGCAGGCGGTCACGGTCTTCCTTTTCCACCGCGCCCTCGGAATGGCCAAGCGCGATGGCCCCGGCAATTTCCTCGCGCAGGGCCAGCATCGCGCTGCCTTCGTCGGCTTTCAGGCCGAACAGCCGCAGGATGCCGCGCACCACGGCACGCACGAGCGTCACGATGGGTGAAAAGATCAGGATCAGGATCCGGATCAGCGGCGCAACCTTGGTTGCCACCGGTTCGGGAAAGGTGATCGCCACGGTCTTGGGCATCACTTCGCCGAAGATCAGGACCAGCGCAGTCATCGCGAAGGTCGCAAGAGCCACGCCGCTGTCCCCGAACATCTTGGTCAACAGCGCGGTCGCCAGCGCCGCCGACAGAATATTGACGATGTTGTTGCCGAGAAGCAGCGCGCCGATCATTCGCTCGCGGTCTTCGGTCACCCGCATTGCGGCCTTCGCCCCGCGCGATCCCTTGTCGGCCATCCCCTTCAGTTTCCCGCGCGAGGCTGCGGTCAGCGCCGTTTCGGACCCCGAAAAGAAGGCCGACATCACCAACAGCGCCAGGATAGCGGCGCAGGTCAGCCAGAATGCAGTGTCAAGCGAGGCGTCGGGCATGGGATCCTTCGGTGCGGTCAGGCGCGGCCCTTGCGGGCCAGTGGGTGCTTGGTCAGGACAAGGTCCTTCAGGTGGTCATCCAGCACATGGGTGTAAATCTCGGTCGTGGCAACATCAGCGTGTCCAAGCAGCGTCTGGATCACCCTCAGGTCGGCCCCATGCGCCAGCAAATGGGTAGCAAAGGCGTGACGCAACACATGCGGCGTGACGCGCGACGGCGACAACCCCGCAAGCACCGCCACGTCCTTGACCAGGCTGTGGAAATACTGCCGCGTCAGATGCCCCTCGCGCCCGTCGCCGGGGAACAGGAACCGCGACGGCGCGCGGCCCGCCTTGCGGCCGGCTTCCTCGTCGCTGTCGCGCTGCGCAAGCCACTCTGCCAGTGCCGCCCGGGCCGGTCCGGACAACGGCACCATCCGCTCCTTGTCGCCCTTGCCGCGCACCAGGATCATCCGCGGATCGCCCCTGACTGCGGCCACCGGCAGCCCGACCAACTCGCTGACCCGCAGGCCGGTGGCATAGAGAAGCTCGAACAGCGCCGTGTCGCGCAGCCGGTCCGCCGCATTCCGCCCCCGGGTGCGGGCCGCGTCCATCAATCGGGTGACCTCGTCCTCGCTCAGGGTCTTCGGCAGGCCCGGGGCCTTGCCTGGACCCGTCAGCCGCAGCGCCGGGTTGTCCTTGCGCCAGCCCTCCTCGAACGCGAAACGGAACAGCTGCCGGATCGACGACAGCCGCCGCGCCCGGGTCGCCTTGGACAGGCCCTGCGCGTCGCAGAAGACCAAGTAATCTTCGACCGCCGCACGATCCGCCGAGGCAAAGCCCTGGCCTCGCCGCGCCAGCCAGTCAGCGAAGTCCACGAGGTCGCGGCCATAGGCCAGCTGAGTGTTGCGCGCGGCCCCCAGATCCGCGGAGCGGGCGTCAAGGAAGGTCAAGATCCAGCGACCCGACTCCGGTTCCGGCATGGCCTAGCCCCGCCGTTCCAGGATCATCAGCTCCAGCGCCGTCCGCCGCGCCACGCCTTCCAGACCAACTTGTCGCAAGAGTGACAGGCCTTCCGTCACCCCGCGCAGATCGCCTTCGACCCCGCGTCCGATGCTGTCGATGGCGGCAATGATCGCCTCGCCCTTGCGGTTGCCGTCCAACAGTGCCTGACCTTCGGTCGACAGGGCGGGGGTCCGGAATGCCGCCGAGATCGCCCGCGCCAGACTGTCAGGCGGCAGGGCAGACGCAGCCTTGCCAAGCGCGATGGCCGACAGGAAGGCATCTTCGGCCGACACCGCCGCGTAGCGACCTGCGACCGTTTCAGCGTAGGGTGACAGCAGTCCGACCCGAAACGCGATATCCGCCGCTTCGCCCTGCAGCGGCAGCTCGCTCAGCGCTTTGCTGAACAGCGTCGCAAAGGGCACTTCCAGCTCGGCCTCCTGCATCCTTGTCCAGACCGTGGGCAAGGTTGTCGCCACCCGCGCCGCATCGCCCGAGACGATCGCCGCCTCAAAGGCCTGAAACGCTGCGACACGGTCCCACACCCCGCCCGAGGCCGCCGGGTCATGTTCGGTGTAAAGCCCCAGCACCACATTCGGCGGGATCGTCCCGGCCCGGGTCAGCCGCTCTGCCGCCTCGATTCGGGTTTTCCACCCCGACCGCGGGCTCAACTCGGCATAGGAAAAGGCGATCGGCAGGCCTTCGGTCGGCAGAGGCTCGCCAATAGCGGCATAGATCATCCAGTCCAAAGGCGTGATCGGGTCGGGCGCGACCGGGACCGGCTCGCCCTCATACAGGTCGGGGTCCAGGAACCGCGACAGCAGTGCTGCCTGTTCCGCAGTGATCTGGCCAAGAGCCTCGGAGGTCCGGATCGTCAGCGCCGCCGTGTCCCAGTCGCCTGACCGCGCCAGGCAGAAGATCCGCGCGGGCACCGTCGGTGCAAGATGCGGCTCGCTTGCCATGCCCTCGCAGGCCCGGTCCTGCGCCCCGGTCAACAGCGCGACATCGAAGGCCCGGCGGAACAGCTCGGGCTTCGTCGCCCCGGCCGCATCGATCAGCGCCGCCGCCTGCTCCAGCGCCCCGAGCGCCAAGAGCTTGTCGATCCGCACCAGCAACAATTCGCCTTTGCCCCCGGCGTCCACCGGCGCCGAGACTTCGGCCAACAGAACCGTCAGGAACAGCTGGCGCAGGGCGGGCAAGTCCTCGTCGGGATGGCTGACCAGCCGCTCGGCAATCTCGCGCGTCAGGCCCG
Source organism: Tabrizicola sp. (assembly GCA_046076605.1). Taxonomy (GTDB): domain Bacteria; phylum Pseudomonadota; class Alphaproteobacteria; order Rhodobacterales; family Rhodobacteraceae; genus Tabrizicola. Next base: position 10,212 of record JBJTSJ010000215.1, on the reverse strand, counting down.
CGCCCCAGAGGTCACGCGGCAGGCCCGAGACCGCGGTCGGGATCAGTCCCACCCCGTCCGGCGACGGCCCGTCCAGCGACGAGGTCGTGACGGTTGCCGGCAAGGCACTGCCCGCCTCGGCGACCGGAGGCTCAATGATCGTTTGAGCGTCCGTGGCTGCCGTTGCGGGTGTTGCCACCGATTGCGACAGCCAGTCGATGGCCGATAGCGGCCCTTCGGCACCATTCGCCTCTTGCGCGGCTGCAGGCAGGACAGTTCCGCCTATCAGGATCAGGGACAGAAGGCCGGCCTTACTCGTCCGCATTCAACACCACTGGCTTCTTCACCTCACCCTGCACCGGGGTCAGGTCGCCAAGATAGGCATAAACGGTCAGGCCAACAAAGCCAAGAATCACCAGCAACAGCAAGGCCTTGATGATCCGACCCATGGTATAGCCCTTCCTCGTCTTCTGCCGGGCGGCTTCATCCCCCCGACGATTGTTGCCGCCAGACAGCGCTTCGGCGTCGGTCCCTGCGGGTTTCGTTGCGAATGTATATAGCATTCGGCAAGAGTTCACGCCATTGAGGGTGGAACATTTCCCGTCGGCAAGTCCTTGCCCGGGTGAGGTTGTCGCGGCAGGATCGGGGGCCATGACAAGGCTGGTGAAGACGGTAGTGCTGGTGGGGATGATGGGGGCGGGCAAGACCGCCGTCGGCACAGCCCTTGCCCGTCAGCTGGGGGTCGAATTCCGCGACAGCGACGAGGAAATCGTCCGCGCCGCCAGCCGCACCATCGCCGAGATTTTCGAACGCGACGGCGAGCCCTTCTTCCGAGCCCGCGAGACCGAGGTGATCGGCCGCCTCCTCCGCGGCACGCCTTGCGTGCTGTCCACCGGCGGCGGCGCTTTCCTGTCCGAAACGAACCGCACGCTCATCCACGATGTCGGCGTCTCGGTCTGGCTGCGCGCTGACCTTGACCTCTTGTGGCAGCGCGTCCGCCACAAGACCACGCGCCCGCTTCTGCGCACCCCGAACCCGCGCGAGACGCTGCGCGAGCTTTACGAGAAACGTCAGCCGTTCTACGCCCAGGCCGACATAACCGTCGACAGCGAGGCGGATCTCTCGGTCGAAGACATGGCCGCCCGGGTCCGCCAGGCGCTGAAGGCGCGGCCCGACGTGCTGGAGGAAACCGCGTGAACACAGTTGCAGTCGATCTTGGCGACCGGTCCTACAACGTGCGGATCGGCCCCGGCCTGATCGCGCGGGCAGGGGCGGAAATCGCACCGCTTCTGCGTCGCAAGCGCGTGGCGGTGGTGACCGACGAAACCGTGGCGGCACTGCACCTGCCTGCTCTGACCGCCGCACTTCTGGCCGAAGGGATCGCCGTCGCCGCCCTGGCCCTGCCGCCGGGTGAGGCGACGAAGGACTGGGCCAATCTTGCCCGCTGCACCGAATGGCTTCTGGAACAGAAGGTAGAACGCCGGGACGTGGTTCTGGCCCTCGGCGGCGGGGTGATCGGCGACCTCGTGGGCTTCTCCGCGGCCATCCTGCGCCGGGGTGTGCGGTTCGTGCAACTCCCGACCTCGCTTCTGGCGCAGGTCGACAGTTCCGTCGGCGGCAAGACCGGGATCAACACGCCGCAGGGCAAGAACCTCGTCGGCGCCTTCCACCAGCCAAGCCTCGTCCTGGCCGACATCGATGTCCTCTCGACCCTTCCCAACCGCGACTTCCTGTCCGGCTATGGCGAGGTGGTGAAATACGGGCTTTTGGGCGACGCCGCCTTCTTCGACTGGCTGGAACGCGACGGACCCGCTTTGCGCCAGGGCGACAAGGACGCCCGTCTCCGCGCCGTGACCCGGTCGGTCGACATGAAGGCCGGGATCGTCAGCCGCGACGAGACGGAAGAGGGCGAACGTGCCCTTCTGAACCTCGGCCACACCTTCTGCCATGCCCTTGAAAAGGCGACGGGATATTCCGACCGCTTGCTGCACGGCGAAGGCGTCGCCATCGGCTGCGCCCTGGCCTTCGAGCTTTCCGCCCGCCTCGGCCTTTGCAGCCAGGAAGACCCCAGCCGCGTCCGCGCGCATCTCAAGGACATGGGCATGAAAGTCGACCTGTCCGACATCCCGGGCGACCTGCCGGGTCCCGAGGCGCTGATCGCGCTGATGGGGCAGGACAAGAAGGTGATCGACGGCCGGTTGCGATTCATCCTCGCCCGCGGGATCGGTCAGGCCTTCGTGGCCGAAGACGTGCCGGGCGACGCCGTCAAGTCCGTCCTGGAAGACGCCTTTCGTCGCCGTCCGCGCTGATCAGAACAACAGCTTGTATACGTTGCCGTTCGTATCCGTGGCTTGCCCGGTCCCGCTTGCCGTGCCCGATCCGATGACGAAGGTGCCCTGCACCCGGGTGCCGTCGTCGCAGACCGCGTAGATTTCGCCGTTGTTGACGCCCGCGACCGTCTCGCGTTCGGTACCGACCTCGCCCCCTGTCTTCTTCCAGGTCAACGTCAGCCCTTTGGAGTGTGATACTGTGCGCGGTGTCAGCGATGACCAGGTGCCGGTGCATTTGCCCCGGTCCGGCAGGCGGAAGGACAGCGCGCCCGAGGTGCCTGTCGTATTCTTCGCCGTGGCGCGGATGACCAGCGTCGGGTCGGCATCGGCGATCTCGCCCTGCAGCGGGTAGAACTGCATCGTGCTGGTCGATGGCGCGCAGGCGGCCATCGGCAGGATCAGCGCAAGGGCCAAGCCGCGCAGGGCAGGGCTGTGGCGGACGACGGACAGAAGCGGATCAGCGGTCATCGGCGGCGGTGTCTCTCATGGGACGTCACGGGCGCAAGGTCGAAGGTGGATGGCCGAACCCGCACGGCCCGGCCTGTCCGACGTGGCGTCTATGAAATGAAACCGGCCGCCTGTCCAGTCCAATGCCCCTTACCTCACACCGGCGCGATGTGCTCAGGGTCCGTTTGCAACAGCACACTTCAGCAGGGCACGCAGCGACGTCAGCGCCCGCCCGCCTGATGATCGCAGCGGGCTTTGCCGTGGATGCCAGCTGCCGCCGTCCTGATTCAGGATCGACTGCGGCATGTAGCGCATCAGACCGACAATCGTGTCGGCGATGATGTGGCTTGCCGTCGGTCCCAGCCTTTCGCCCTGTTCGAAATGCCGCGCTTCACACAGGAAGTACAGCCAGGCGGGCATTTCCTTCAGCATCCCAAGCCGTTCTGCAATCTCGCGCAGGCTTTCCACGCCGGGGCCGGCCGAGCCATCGTCTGGCAGGGCGGCCCTCAGCTCCTGTTCTTTCAGCGCAGGCACCCGGCATTCCTTGGCCAGCAGCTGACCAAAGGCAATCCGGCGCTGGAAGCCGCGCATCAGGTTGCGGAACAGGATCGACCCATGCGCCGCATCATCCGAGGACCCCATCAGGTTCAGCATGTCCGTCGCAAATGTAAGGTCGATGCGCTCTGCTCCGCCCGGACCCGGCGTCTGCCGCGGTGGGCGCGTCATCCGATTCCAGTCGATCACCCAGTGGTCGGGCAGTTGCAACGTGACCGGCGCGTTGCGTTTGCCCATGTTGCGATGCGTGGTGAAGACGAAAAGATCGGTCAGCGAAGCACCCTTGCGAGTGATCCTTCCGCCACGGCCAAAGTTCGCGTTGAAGTCATAATGCGATCCGATCATCGAATGGCCAAAGCGGAAGGCGGCCGTGGTGAATTCCAGCGGCACCGTTCGCGCGGCAGGCAACGCCTGCGGGCGCTGCGCCAGTGGCATCTGCAAGGCCAGCGGCGACAGAAGGTTGGGCAGGAAGTCGTTCAGGATCAGCCAGTGATAGTGCAGCGTCACCAGCCGCCGGGCTTCGGCAAAGCAGGCGACAGGGTCGGGTATCTGTGGCTCAAGTGCTGCCACCATCTTGTTGTGGAAGAGCAAAAGCGCCAGGTGCAGCTGGCTGATGATCAGGTTCTCGTCATTGCGCTCATCGGCGATCAGGGGCCTGCCATCGCGCCGCAGGATATCGGGCGCATCCGCATCATAGTGGACAGCATCCGGGTCGATCATCAGGTTCTCGAAGAACTGCCGGTCCTCGCGCCGGGTCTTGCCCAATTTGAACCGCTTGCCGTCCGCCGCGTAAAGCGCCCGGATCCCCGCATCCACGCTGCCGGGCCCGTCGCCATAGAGACTGTCCAGCGCCAGCGGCTCTGCCTGTTCATTGACGAAGAAATCCAGAATGACGCCCGGCGCCTCTCGCCTGGACCGGTCAACCCCCGGGGGCAGGTCGGTTCCGATCACGCCCACCGCTTCGGCCGGTTCCGGCAGGGTCACCACATCCCCCACCGGGGCCGAGATGTCGTGATTCACGAACTGGCCGAAATAGGTATAGACAGCGGGCAGCTGCATCGGCAGGACCTGCGGTGCACTCAGCGCCCCGCGACTTGCCTTCTCGAATTCCAGCAACCGATTGAAGCTGTCGATGGCCGAACGACCGCTGAAGCAGCCGACGTCCTCGCGCTCGGCAAGCTGGGGGAATAGGAAGCAGTAGCCCGACTGCGATGGCCCGGCCTGCCCGCTCCGGGGCGCGCGGACAGTGGTCTCACGGAACAGGCTGTGCGGGCGGGTGATCGGCGGCATGACGGCCTCGCTGGGCTTGGGGTCAGAACGGTTCCGGCAGGATAAGGCGCGGTTGCCCAGGACACAGCCGGGCAAAGCGCGGGCAGTCGGTCTTTTCCTGCGTCGCGCACAGCCCCGGCACCAACACCCGCATCGTCGGCAGGGGGTCACCCGGCAGCGTCAGCTCGACGGCCAGCGCGCGATGTCCCAGTTCGCCCAGCCGGGACAGGACATCTTGCATTGCCATGGTGACTGCAGGCCGCGCCGGCCCCGGCTGGAACTGCGGCTGGTCCAGAAGCGAGGCCCCCGCGATCCAGGCAGTGGCCTCGGGGTCGCCCGCGTCCCATGCGTGCTCAAGGCTGACTTCGGTCTGGACCATCTCGGTCACCGCAGCCAGTGCGGCATCCGCCAGGGTCGGTCGCGCGGCGGATCCGATTGCGACCTTGCGCCCATCAGGATCGGCGGCCACCGCAACGACCACCGGTAGCCCGATGTCGGTCGTGACCTCGATCAGCCGCGTGGTCCGCGCGCGTTCGTGCAGCCACCAGAACAAACGCGGCTGCTGGGCATCGATGATCTCGGTCGCCAGTGCGCCGCCTTGCCGGTTCCCATGCCACCACAGCGCCACTGCGTCACGTTCCACGCATTCCCACAGTGCCCGTGCCGTCGCGCTTTCGCGGTCGGCACCAACCGCACAACCGGTGGAATTCGCGTCGTCCTGCAAGGGTTCGGACAGGACAGCGGCACAATCCAGATAGACACTTTGCGCGGAAACCTCGACCGTCGCCCCGCTTGCCATGTCCCGCGCCTCGACCATCGCAAGGCCATCCCTCCGCGGCACGGCCTTCAGTTCCGACGCATGCTGTTGCGCAAGGCTTGCCCGCAGTTCCAGCGCCTCTGCCCCCGCCGAAAGCATCGCCTGCGGCAGCGTCAGGCCCCGCCCGGCGGGAAGCCTTGGCTTCAGACCGCACGCCCCCTCATCCAGCGGCAGGGCAACCGCAAGAAACAAAGGCGCTTCCGGTTCGTCCAGCGCCATGATCCGGAAATCCTGGTCCAGCGCGCGCGACAACCGCGAAATGGTTTCACCCGGGTTTTGCTTCATGCCCACATTCAAGGCACGATACCCGTCGGGTTCAAGATCGGAATCAGGGGCCCGCCGGGGCATTTCACGCTGGCATCACGAAGCAGCGAAATAGTTAACAGAAGACCGGGACTAGACGTGGACCAGACCAAGGGAGAGACAACGAAATGTCGGGATTTTTCAAACTGAAAAGCGATTTGCTGGCCGACCAGGTCGAGACGGGCGAAGCGATCATCAGGGTCAGCAAGAGTGCGTTCAAGGACAGTGCCAATTCCGAATGGAAGAAGTTCAACGACGACACGCGCGGCTGGCTGTTTGCCAATGGCTACCGCTACGACGGTCCGGGCGCAGGCCCGAACGGAGAAATTCCCGACAGCATCGAGATTGTCCCGGTCTACGACACGCCGAACCGAATGCACGTCCGGGTGCCGTGGGCGGGCGATCTGAAGACGCCGCCGGTGATCGAGGATGAACCGGACTACGGGAATTCGAACTCGGTCCGGTTCAAGGTGGTCTTGGCGCGCTATTTCATGCGCAAGTGCCGCTAAGGCGCGTGTCCAGTCAGCGGCCAGACGCTGTCTGACGGTTCAATCCGCGTCAGAGACACCCGTCTCAGGTTTGCGCGGCCATCTGGCGGGCAAGCCTGAGGCCCTTCAGCAAAGTCTGCTGGCCCTTGGGCCAGTGGATCGGCAGCACTTCCATGATCCATCTTTCCAGATCATTGTCGTCCGCCCGTTCTTTGCCTTCCCAGCGTGAGGCCGTGAGGGTCGAGAAGTACTGATAGACCGCCTCCGCCTTCTCGATCCGTCCCTGCAAGGCCAGGGCGGCCGCCGCAAGGGCCGCGCGATCGGGGAACCCCTCATAGCACTTCTCGACTGTCTCGATCGTCGCCGGATAGTCGCCGTCCAGGAACTGGATCGCCGAAAGATAGTCGGTGTGATACTCGGGATATACCGGATTCATCTGCACCGCTTTCGCGGCCAGACCCTTCGCATCCTGGATGTGACCCAGGAAGGCCAGTCCACAGGCGGCGGCGATCAGCGCCTCGGCATCGTTCGGGTTCAGGTCGACGGCCATCCGGAAATGCGTGTTGGCCCGTTCGGGGGATTTCGCGATCAGCCAGTTCCAGGCCATGCTGATGTGGCAGCGCGGGTCATAAGGGTCTAGCGCAATGGCCTCCCGCGCATGGCGGAAGGCGGCGGCGCAATCGGCCTTGCGGTTCGGATAGCCCGGGCGTACCAGGCTCCGGCTGCACAGGATCTGCGCCAAGCTGGCATGGCTGCCTGCCAGCCCAGGGTCCAGCTCGATCGCCTTCAGGAACATCGCCTCGGCTTCGGCATCGGCCTCGGCCGTCCACAGGCGCGACAGCTGATGCCCTTTCAGCCAAAGGTCATAGGCCACCGGATTGCCGGGCGTGGAACGGGCATGGCGCAACAGGGTGATGTGATTGACCTGGCTCGCCAGGTTTGCTGCCACCGCGCCTGCGACGGACGAGCTGACCTCCTGCAATTCGGTTTCGCCCACCGGATACAGCGCCGACCACACCTCGCTGCCATCGCGGCAGTCGATCAGGGTGACGAACAGCTTGCCGTCCCCTGTCCGCCAGTCCAGCACGCAGTCCACCGCGAAATCGGCGTCGATCACCTGACCCACGGCAGTGAAGTCGACCGCCGTGGTCGATTCGAACCCGCTTGAGGGCCAGGGGATCACGATCCAGCAGCGAAAGCGCGACAGGCAGGATTTGGCCAGAAAGGCGAAACCCTCGCCCAGGTAGTTCTTGCTGGCATCGTCGTAGCGGGTCAGGGGAGGGCGGATCGTGATCCGCGGCGGCCCATTTCGCGACCGGGCCGGGGCAGGGGCCACGGGCATCGCCGGTGCCCGCTGCAGGGACACCTCACCGCTCTTGATCGCGACCAGAAGCTCGTTCGAGGCCTCGCTCGGCTCGCTGTCCAGTTCCTCGGCCAGTGCCTGTTCCAAAAGCCCGTATTGCCGCAAGGCCGCAGATTGGTCGCCGCGCTGCGCATGAAAGCGCATGATGAATTGGTGCGCCAACTCGTGGCTGGGTTCGATGCGCACCAGTTCCTCGGCGATGCGCGTGTCGCTGTAGCTGCCCAGGGCGATCAGCTTCTCCAGCTGGTCGGTCAGCGCCGAGGTCAACACCGACCGCAACTGCGACCGTTCGATCTGCAACCAGGCTTCGAACACCGGAGCGCTGGGCTGCGCGGGACCGAAAAGTTCGCCGTTCCACAGGTTTGCCGCCGCAATCAGCGCGGTCGGGTCATGCGGACTGGCCGCCAGAAGGTCCTTGAACCGGCGGACATCCAGATCGAAGGCCGTGGCCTTCAGCCCCACGGTGAACCGGTCCGCCTCGACGACCTCCTCGCCGTCCGGGCCAAGCACCTCCTTCAACTCGCGCAGGGCTTGCCGCAGGCTTGACCGCGCCAGCGCCTCCGGCGCCGGGTCCCACAAAAGCGAGGCCAGCTGTTCCCGGTTCATCCGGCTGCCTGGGCTCAACAGCAAAAGACCCAGCAAAAGCCGTGTCTTGCGAGTCCGGAATGCGATCTCTTCCCCGGTCGCACTCCGTGCGACCCGGCAGGACCCGAGGAGATCGACTTGGAACCGCAGCATACGGGGACGCCTCAGTACAACTTTCGTTAACGATGCACACAGATGCGCGGCCTTTCAACAGACGAAGGCGTTGAAGTCCATCGGAAATCGCCGGTTGTGGTGATCGGGCTGCGCGACGCTCTCTGTCCCTTGGCGACGGACCCCATCGGGCCAGGGCAATCAGGCCGAGAAGAACGGGGTCGCTGTCATCGACGCGGGCACTGGTACGCCCATCCGGGTCAGGATCGATGGCGCCAGCGCCAGCTGGTCCAGGACTTGGTCCTCCGGGGGCAGGCTGCTTGCGCCGAAATAGTAGAACGCGAAGTCCCGCTGATCCTCACCCGTCCCGCCATGATGCCCCCGCGCGTCCTGGCCATGGTCGGCGGTGACGATCACCTCATAGCCGGCCTGCCGCCAGCGATGCAGGAACGGAGCCAGCGTGGCATCCATCGCGTAACAGGCGTGATCCATGGCCACGCAGTCGTGGAAGAACCGGTGTCCCATGCTGTCCAGCGTGCAGGTGTGCAGGATGCCGTAGTCGATCCCCTTGACCTCGCACAGCCGAGTCAGCGTGCCGAAAAGGTCGTAGTCCGAGGGCGTCATCTGGTTTTCGCCCGTATCCCCCGTCATGGTGTGGAACCGCCCATGAGTGATCGGCCCGTCCGGTTCGTCATATTCGATGTCGCGGACCACATCGAAGGGCGCGCGGTTGAAGAACTCTGACCAGTAGCTGTGCGTGACCGCCCCGGTCTTCTTCCCTGCTTTGGTCAGCTCGCTAAAAACATCGGGAAACTCCAGCCGCCGGATGCCCGAATTGTCCCAGATGTGATGCTTCTGCGGCGGCAGGCCGGAGTGGATCGAGGCATAGCAAGACGCCGAGGTCGACGGCAGCACTGCCCGCATCCGCCGGACCCGCGCCTCGCCGCTTTCCACCCAGCCTTCCAGGTTGCCAAACAGCCGCCGCCAGTTGCGGTAGGGCACCCCGTCCAGGATGATCAGCAGAAGCTTGGTCATGGCTTTCGACGCCTCCTCGTGCGCCTTCGGCTTCTCGTCGGTCGTTCCCCCAGCGAGGAGGGACGACGTCCAACGACGAGTGGCGGTTCAGTTCCCCGCGCTTTCCATCTTGCGGTGCGCGATCACCTGCTCCAGCCAGCCCTGTTCCATCTCGGGAACGGAAGACAACAACAGGTCCGTGTAGTCATCGAACGGAGGCATCAGCACGTCGGACTTCTGCCCATAGCGTACCACCGCGCCCTTGAACATCACTGCGATCTTGTCGGAAATGGCCTTCACCGTCGCCAGGTCATGGGTGATGAACAGATATGCGACCCCGGCCTCGGCCTGCAGATTCAGAAGCAGCTTCAGGATTCCATCCGCCACCAGCGGGTCCAAGGCCGAGGTCACCTCGTCGCAGATGATCAGCTTGGGGTTGGCCGCCAGTGCCCGCGCAATGCAGACCCGCTGCTTCTGTCCGCCCGACAGCTCTGCCGGATAGCGCTGGGCAAAGCCCTTGCCCATCTCGATCTGGTCCACAAGCTCCTGCACCCGCTTGTCCCGCTCGGCCCCCTTGAGGCCGAAGTAGAACTCCAGCGGCCGCCCGATGATCGTTCCCACCGTCTGTCGCGGGTTCATCGCGGTATCGGCCATCTGGTAGATCATCTGGATTTCCCGCAGGTCATCCTTCGTGCGTCCCGCCAGGTCCGCCGACAATTGCCGCCCGGCAAAGGTGATCCGCCCCTGCGACGGCGGTAGAAGCCCGGTGATCGCCCGCGCCAGCGTCGACTTGCCCGAGCCCGATTCGCCCACCACCGCCAAGGTTTGCCCGGCCGGCAGGTCGACCGAGACGTTCTTCAGCACGTCGAAGTTCGTCCCCCGATACCGCGCCGTCAGGTTCTGCACCTGCAGGACCGGCGGGGCAGGGGCCTTTTCCGTGTGCTCCAGCCC
>JBJTSJ010000214.1:0-11745 GCA_046076605.1 Tabrizicola sp. | reverse complement strand
GTTTTCACACAGCCTCGGCCTCTTCCAGCGCATCCAGTTCTTCGGTTGCTTCAGCCTGGCAGCGGTTCTCTTGCCCGCAGTCGCCGCGCAGGTTTCGGCGGGTCGCAACCCCCTTGGCGCCGCACGGACGGTCTTCGGCGTTTACGCTGCTGTCACGGCCCTTCTGACCGGGCTCGCCTGCGCAGCGCCCGGCGTGCTTGTCACCACGCTAGTCGGTCCGGCCTTCTTGCCTGCAGCACCCCTCTTGCCGCTCGTCTCCGTCGCTGCCGCAACCTTCACGCTCAGCTACCTTCTGGCCACCTACCTGGCCGCATTGGGCGACCGGACCGGCATCTGGGCCATCAGCCTTGCCTGCCCCGTGCAGATCGCCGCAATCGCGCTCTTGGCCGACGACCTCACCACTCTCGTTCAGATCAAGCTCTTCTGCCAACTCGCGCTTGCCGCCCTTCTTCTCCTCCGCGCCTTCCGGCGCAGCCTGCCGTCCTCCCCCAGTCTCCAGCCCTCTCACGCATAAGGAACCGCACCCCATGTCCCTCCCCAAGGTCCACCCTGTCATTCTCTGCGGCGGCTCTGGCAAGCGCCTCTGGCCCGCCTCGCGCAAAAGCATGCCCAAGCAGTTCGCCCGATTTGATGGCGACAGCAGCCTGTTGCAGCAGACCATCCGCCGGATGGAGGACATCAGCTGCGCCCCGCCGGTCCTTCTGACCGCCAACGACTACCGTTTTGTCGTGGCCGAGCAGGTTGCCGAACTGGGCGTCCAGGGCCACCGCCTGGTGGTCGAGCCCGAACCGCGCAACACCGGTCCCGCCGTCTGCGCTGCCGTCGAACTGGTCCATGCGCAGGACCACGACGCCCTGGTGCTGATCTGCCCGGCAGACCATGTCATCGCCGACGTGATGACCTTCGCCAGGGCCGTCGCGGCCGCAATCCCGAACGCCGCACGGGGCGAGATCGTGACCTTCGGCATCCGCCCGGACCGCACAGAGACGGGCTTTGGCTACATCGAGCTGGCCAGCGACATCACGGACGACGGCGTCCCGCAACCCTTCCGCCGCTTCGTCGAAAAGCCCGATGCCCAGACTGCTGCGGCGATGGTGGAAAGCGGCAACTATGTCTGGAATGCCGGTATCTTCCTAGCCTCTGCCAAGACCTTGATGTTGGCCTTCGGGCGCCATGCGCCCGCGCTTCGGGCAGCGGTCCGCCGCTCGATCCGCGAGGCGAAGACCGATCTCGACTTCCTCCGCCTTGGTCCCTGCTATGCCGAGGCTGCCGATCTCTCCATCGACTACGCCGTGATGGAACGTGAGACCGGCAGCGTCGTCCCGATGTCCGTCGGATGGAGCGACATGGGCAGCTGGCGCGCCGTCTGGGAGGCGACCCAGCGCGACGCCGCCGGAGTTGCCACGACCGGCACCGCGCTGTCGCTGAACTGCCTGGACACGCTCCTCAGCGCCCGTGACGAAGGGATCCAGGTCGTCGGCATCGGATTGCGCAACATCGCCGCCATCGCCACCCGCGACGCCGTCCTGATCGCCGATCTCGACAGCAGCCAGTCGGTGGCCGAGGCGGTGAAGGAACTCAAGCTGCGCAAGGCCCCGCAAGCCGAAGCCTTCCGCAAAGAGTTCCGGCCCTGGGGCCACTATGAAACGCTCGCGCTGGGCAGCCGGTATCAGGTCAAGTCCATCGTGGTGAAACCTGGGGGCGAGCTGTCGCTGCAAAGCCATATGCACCGGTCCGAACACTGGGTCGTCGTCGAAGGCACCGCCCGCGTGACCATTGGCAACACCGTCTCGACCGTGGCTGAGAACCAGTCGGTCTACATCCAGCTGGGCGAGATCCACCGCCTAGCGAACCCCGGCAAGGTCGACCTGCGCCTGATCGAGGTGCAGACCGGCGCCTATCTCGGCGAGGATGACATCATCCGGTACGAAGACATCTACGCCCGCGCCTAACCCTTCACGCCCCGGGCGGGAAAGCTGTCCTGCCCGGTCAATCTCTCAATTCGTATCCGGACCAAAACAATGACCCGTATCCCCTGTTTCAAGGCCTATGACATCCGCGGCAAGGTTGGGACCGAGCTTCACGCGGACTTCGCCACGCGCCTCGGCAAGGCTATTGCCGCCTGTCTCGCACCGGCCACGGTCGTGATCGGTCGCGACGTGCGTGAAAGCTCGCCCCAGCTTGCGACTGCGCTGGGCGAAGGCCTTTGCGCGGCGGGCGTCGATGTGCTCGACCTCGGCCTCTGCGGCACTGAAGAGGTCTACTTCGCCACCGACCATCTTCGCGCGGGTGCCGGAATCATGGTCACTGCCTCGCACAACCCGATCGAATACAATGGCTTCAAGCTGATCGGTCCGGGCGCGCGGCCCCTGACCGACGCCGAGTTTCGTCTGATCGAGGCCTATGTCTCCTGGCCTGCCGACTTGCCGACGGTTTGCTGGGGGCGGGTCACACCCGTCGACACCCGCACGGCCTATGTCGACCGCGTGCTCTCCTTCATCGATCCGGCCCGGCTTGCACCGTTCCGGCTGGTTGCCAATTCCGGGAACGGCGCGGCCGGTCCGACCTTCGATGCCATCGCCCGGGCCCTGGCCGACCGCGGCGCGCAGTTGGACATCACCCGGGTCCACCACCAGCCGGACGCTAGCTTTCCGAACGGCGTGCCGAACCCGCTACTGCCGGAAAACCATGCCGCGACGGGTGATGTCGTCCGGTCCAGCGGCGCCGATCTCGGGGTCGCCTGGGACGGCGACTTCGACCGCTGCTTCCTGTTTGACGAAACCGGCGCGGCCGTGCCCGGGGAATATGTCGTGGGGCTGCTGGCCCGATCCATGCTGGAACGCGAAACCGGCGGAACGGTCGTCTACGATCCCCGCGTGGTCTGGAACACCCGCCGCATCGTGGCCGAACACGGCGGCCTGCCGATCCCCGCGCCCGTGGGCCATGTCTTCATGAAAGACCGCATGCGCCGGACCAACGCCTGCTATGGCGGCGAAATGTCGGCCCACCACTACTTCCGCGACTTCATGTATTGCGACAGCGGCATGATCCCGCTTCTCCTGATCCTTGCCCTGCTGTCCCGCACCGGCCGGACCCTCGGCCAGGAAATCGCCGAGATGCGCCGCCTGCACCCATCGTCCGGAGAGATCAACTTCCCCGTCACCGACCCCGCCAGCATCATGGCGCGGATCCGTTCCCGCTACGCGCCGATGGCACGCACGGTCGACACCCTCGACGGCCTCAGCCTTGAATTCGACACCTGGCGTTTCAACCTGCGCTCGTCCAACACCGAGCCGCTCTTGCGCCTGAACGTCGAGACCACCGGCTGTCGCACCCTGCTCGCCCGGCGTCAGGCTGACCTGTCGCTGCTGATCCTGCAGGCCGACTGGTCGGATCGTCTGCAGGCCGCCGCCCATCGGCCAGACCCCGTCAGATCCCCATCCCCACCTTCCGCCCCTCATGGAACGCAAAGGCCGCAAGCCTTGGCGCCGCGCAGTCGCCGATCCGGTGCATGACCTTTCCCGGGATCGCCTCGGGCAGCGGGTCAAAGGCGCGGTTCGTCGTCGCCATCACCAGGCCCGAGGCCGCAATCACCTCCTCCTCCCCGGTCAGGAACGACCGCACCGTCACACCGTTCCCATGCCAGCGCACCAGCCGGTGCTCTGCCAGCATCCGTACTCCCAAGGCCCCCAGCCGCCGCCGCACCACCCCGTCCGCTGCTGTCCGCGAGAGCTCCTTCCCGACGAAGGCCTCTGGCGTCACGATGGTCACCCGCTTGCCCTGCTCCGCCAAAGCCCAGGCCGTCCCGACCCCCCTCCAGTTCGACCCCTCATCGTACACCACCACCGCGTCCCCCAGCCGCGCCTCCCGCCGCAGGACCGCCTCGGGCGACCACACGCCCCCCGCCTCGATCCCCGGCAATGACGCCTCCTGCGGCACCCAGCGCTGGAACCCCACCTCGTCCGGCAGCGACCCCGTTGCCACCACCACGACCTCAGCGGGATGCCCCGCTACCTCCTCCGCCTCCAGGAACGTATTCAGCCGCAGCGTCACGCCCAGCTTCTGGAACTGCCGCTCATACCATTCCATCAGCTCTAGGATCTGCCCCCGCCGCGGCTGCATCCCCGCCAGCCGGAACTGCCCGCCCACGACCGGCAGGGCTTCGACGATCTCCACCCGATGTCCCCGCTCAGCCGCGACCCGTGCCGCCTCCAGCCCCGCCGGGCCAGCGCCCACCACCAGCACATCCTTCGGGTCAGGCGAGGCGACAAACCGATCCCCTCCCCACTCGAACTCTCGTCCCGCCGAGGGGTTGATCAAACAGGAAATCCAGTAATCCCGCGACCGCCGACCCCAGCACATCTGGTTGCAAGAGATGCACCCCCGCACGTCGTCGGCACGCCCCTCCGCCACCTTCCGCGCCAGGTGCGGATCGGCGATCTGGCCGCGCACGATGCTGACCAAGTCCGCCAGACCCGAGGCGATGATCGCCTCGCCATTTTCCGGCGTCCGCACCCCTGCCTCCGACGTCACGACGGCATGCTTCAACTCTTGCTTCAGGACCTGAGTCAGCGGTGTCGTCAGCTTCTCGCCATGGGTAAAAGGCGGAATGATCGACTCGAACTCCAGATAGGACCCGGCCCCCACCGTCACATAGTCCACATGCCCCGTCCGGTCATGCAGCGCGAGGATTTCCGTCAGCGCCTCCGCCCCCAAAGTCACCTCGTAGGCCTCGGAATAACTGACTGCCAGCCCGACGACGAACTCCTCGCCACAGGCCCGCCGCACCCGCTCGATCAGCTCGCGCGAAAACCGGGTCCGGTTCTCCAGAGACCCGCCCCACTGGTCGGTCCGCTGGTTCGACCAGGGCGTCCAGAACTGGTCCAGAAGCGAGTGGTAGGCCGCCCAGACCTCTACCCCCTGGAACCCCGCCGCCTTGGCACGCACCGCCGCCGCCACATGGGCCTCCAGCAGCTCCTCGACCTCCGCCCCCGTCATCGCATGCGAGCCATCCGAGTCATGGTACGACGGCCCCCCGGACGGAGACCAATGCGGCGCAAAGCTCAGGTCGGCATCACCATGCGCGCCGATGTGGTAAAGCTGCTGGATGATGACCGCGCCCGCGGCCTTCACCTCGTCAGTGATCTTGCGGAAGGCGGGGATGACCGCGTCATCGGAATGCAGGAAGTTGCCGCGCGTCAGTACACCCGTCCGGTGCACCGGCACGGGTTCCGCCACCACCATCGCTGCCCCGCCCAGGGCCCGCTCCAGCAGGTATTTCCCGAAGCGTGGCCCCGGGATCCCCTGATCCGACATGTTCGCCGTATGCGCACCGAACACGATCCTGTTGCGCAGCGTGTGGTCGCGCAGCTTCAGGGGGGACATCAGGCGGGGATGCTGGGTCATGGCGGCCTCCATTCGGGCCCATGTCAGCCAATCTCGACACCTGTGTCAAGTTTTTGCCGAACGGCGCGGCCAGGACCAATTTTCTTCGAAGAAAATTGCAAATTCCTTCGAAGGAATTTGGCCCCGGCCGAACGGTTCCGCGCTATTCCGCCGCCACGTCCCAGCCCGAGATCGCCTTGACCTCCAGGAACTCCTCGATCCCCCAGACGCCACCCTCGCGCGCCCGGCCCGAGGCCTTGACGCCCCCGAACGGAGCCCCCGCCCCGCGAGACTTCCCGTTCATCTCGACCATCCCCGCCCGCAGCTGCCGTGCCAGCCGGTTCCGCCGCGCGCCGTCCTGCGACTGGACGTAGTTGGTCAGCCCATAGGGCGTGTCATTCGCGATCCGCACCGCTTCCTCTTCGCTGTCGAAGGGGATCATGCACATCACCGGCCCGAAGATTTCTTCCCGCTCGATGGTCATCCCCGGCTTCACATCGGCAAAGATCGTCGGCCGCACGTAGAAGCCCTTGTTAATCCCCTCCGGCAGGCCCAGCCCCCCGGCCACCAGCCGAGCGCCCTCGTCGATGCCCTTCTGGATATAGCCCTGGATCTGGTCCCACTGCCGCTTGTTCACCACCGGCCCGATATGGTTCCCCGGCAGGCTGGCCGGACCGACCTTGATCCCGTTTGCCACCTCCGCCGCGATCTCCACCGCGCGGTCATAGAACCCACGCTCCACCAGCATCCGCGACGGAGCGTTGCAGCTTTGCCCCGAGTTGTTCATCATGTGCCGCACGCCACGCTCCACCGCCCGCGCATCGGCATCGGCGAAGACCAGGTTCGCGCCCTTGCCGCCCAGTTCCAACGTGACCCGCTTCAGCGTCTCCGCCGCCGCCTTGCTGATTGCCCGGCCCGCACGAGTGCTGCCGGTAAAGCTGATCATCTCGACATCCGGATGGCTGGAGAGCCGCGTTCCAACCCCCACGCCGTCGCCGTTCACAAGGTTGAACACGCCGGGGGGCACGCCCGCGTCATGGCAGAATTCTGCAAACAGCATCGACGACAGGGGCGACTCCTCGGACGGTTTCAGCACACAAGTGCAACCGGCCAGCAGCGCCGGGATCACCTTCAACGTCACCTGGTTCATCGGCCAGTTCCAGGGCGTGATCAGGCCCACGACCCCGATCGGTTCCAGCGCGATCATCGTGCCCGGGGCATGGGGACCCAGGGGCCTGATCCATTCCATGTGGTCAAAGGCCTTCAGGAAGTTCTTCAGGTGCCAGGGCAGGCATTCAGCCTGATCATCGCGGCTCATGTCGATGGGGGCACCCATCTCGATGCTGATCGCCTGCGCCATTTCTTCCTTGCGCAGGTTGTACTGGTCCAGGATGCCCTCGACCACCTTGCGGCGCTGGGCCGGATCGGTCGCCGCCCAGGCAGGGAACGCCGCCTTCGCCGCCGCCACGGCCCGGTCGGTGTCCGCCTCGGACCCCAGAGAGATCACCGCGCAGACCTCCTCCGTCGAGGGGTCGATCACGTTGCAATCCTTTGGGGCCAGCGGCGCAACCCATTTTCCGTCGATGTAGAACTCGCGTTTGGTGATCATGGCTGGCCTCGGAGGGGTGAATTTGATCATATTCTGACAGGTGCGGGCCGGGGCCACAAGGGCAGGGGACAAAGCTTGCCAAATCCCTAACGCCCGCGCGCAAGCCATTGATTTGTTGGAGTTGAAAAGTCTGTCCACCGTGGACAGCTCACTCCAAGGGCCGCACCATGGTGGTCGAGGAGGCGAATCCGAACAGGAACCGCAGCAGCCCCAACTCCTCGGTCCGGACTGCCCGGAACCCCTGCCTCTCATACAGCGCCCGAGCCCGAAAGTTGTCCTGGATCACGTCCAGCCGCACCGCCCCATACCCCAGCTCCGCCGCCTCCCGATAGAGCGCCGCAAGCAGCCGCGACCCCACCCCCTGACCCCGATGGGCCTTCGAAACGCAGATCCCGTCGATCAGAAACCGGTCGTTGTCGACCTCCCGCCCCAGCGCCCAGAGGATGCCGCCCCGCCACCGCCCGCCGACCCGCCCGTAGACCGACGTCAGGTCGTCCCACGACCCGCCCGCGAAACTCCCTGCCGGCGTCTTGTAGCCCGCCAGCCCGATCAGCTCGCCCCCGTCCCCCACGGCCGAGAAACACAGGTCCCCCCGGATCACCCGTTCAAAGAACCGCAAGGCCCGCTCATCCGGCCCCAGGACGCGGCCAAGCTTCCCCCCGAACGCCTCCCAATACAGCCGCGCCGCCTGGGGGCGGAGCTGGGGGTGCAGGCCGCGGAAGATGGTCACGCCCATGCCAGCGCCTCGGCCAGAAGGGGGGCGTGGTGGGCGCCGAGGATCCAGCCCTCCTCGGCGGCCTCGGGCGGAGCATCGAACAGGGGAGCAAGGCGGTCGGCCCGCGCCAGTTGGTAGAGAGCGCGCGACAAGAGCCGGACCTGCGCCTGGTCGGCGGTCAGCCCGGACCCGTTCGCCAGGATCGCCACCGGACCCGCCAGCAGGGAAGGATAGACCTCGGCCAGCACCACCGGCGCGTCGGGGGTGGCGAAGGGCCAGACGGCGACGTCGGAAAGTTGGGAAAGGCGGTGGATCATCGGCAGGCCGAGGAGGCTTTGCGAGCCGACGGAGCCCGGGTTGAACAGCATCCAGGGGGACTTGGCGCGGGGGACGGCGGCCTCGGCAGCGCGGGTTTCGGAGAGACCGAGCGCGGCGTAGTCGATCCCGGCGCGGCGGAAGGGGAGGCCGGGCCAGCTTTGCCCGGTCGGGTGACTCCAGAACGGGCCGGGACCTTCGGGGAAGACGGCGTTGATGCGGGTGGCGACTTCAAACCGGTTGTTGCGGTTGTCGATGTCGGTGATCGCCTCGGTCAGCCAGCGCCAGACGGCGGGCCCGGAGGCTTCGCCGGTCAGGCGGGCGGCGAAGCCCGTCGGGTAGCCCATTGCGAAGTCGAAGCCGATCAGGAGGCGCTGGCCGGATGCGCGGGCGGTCTCGATAAGGGTGACCAGCTGCGCCTCAGCCGAAGCGCGGGTTCGGTGGTGCCACTCTGCCCCGCCCTCGGTATCGTGGCAGCCGATCCAGACGGCGTTGGCCCGGTTGGTCGGGCTGGTGGGCAGGTTCGCCGCCGACCAGTCGACCACGATCACCCGGTCAAACAAGCCCCACCTCGCGCAGGATGAAGTCGGCCACGGCCCGCGTGTCGTTCAGGTCCAGGACCGGGACCGGCAGGGACAAGATCGCATCAGTGGCGACGGCCTGCACCAAAGGATCGCCGGGCTGGATCAGCGACTGGCCCGTTTCCTCACGCCAGACCTCGATCTTGGGATGGTCGTCGCGCTTGTAGCCCTCGACCAGGATCAGATCGACCGGGGCCATGCGCGCCAGCACCGCCGGCAGCTCCGGCTCCGGCCCCCTATGCTCCACCAGGATCGCCAGCCGGTCGGCGGAGGCCAGCACGACCTCTCGCGCCCCCGCCTGACGGTGCCGCCAGGTATCCTTCCCCGGCTGGTCGAGGTCGACGGTGTGGTGGACATGCTTCACGGTCGAGACCGAAAATCCCCGCCCGGTGATCTCGGCCACCAGCCGCTCCATCAGGCTGGTCTTGCC
Source organism: Tabrizicola sp. (assembly GCA_046076605.1). Classification (GTDB taxonomy): domain Bacteria; phylum Pseudomonadota; class Alphaproteobacteria; order Rhodobacterales; family Rhodobacteraceae; genus Tabrizicola. Next base: position 2,710 of record JBJTSJ010000214.1, on the reverse strand, counting down.
GGAGTTCTTCCAGCCGATGACGCCATAGACCCTCATGCCGCACCCTTCAACAGGGCCTCGGCAACGGCCAGGTCCTCGGGCGTGTTGAGGTTCAGGAAGGCGCGAGGGTCGGGGAAAGTTGCACGGGCGGCGGCATGTGCCGAAGTGAACCGCGTCACCTTGGCCTGACCCTCGTCCAGGAAGGCCGCAAGGGCAGGGGCAAGACCCACTGGCCACAGCGCCGTGGCCGGGTGGTCACCGGTGGCATCCGCTGCGAAAGCCAGCCCTTCGGACGATCCTTCGGCGGCAAGCAGCAGCTGCGGCACCAGGTCACCCGGCAGAAAGGGCGTGTCGACGGGGGTTGAAACCAGATGTGTCGCCCCCATCCTAGCGGCGGCGGTCAACGCAGCAAGCACCCCAGACAACGGCCCTTGCGGAGCGGCATCTGCCACCACCGGGCAGCCAAACCCCGCGAACCGCGCGGCATCGCCGTTGGCCGAGATCAGCACACGGTCCACCTGCGGCTCCAGCCGGTCGAGCACATGCGCAATCAGCGGACGAGCCGCCAGCGGCACCAGCGCCTTGTCGGCCCCCATCCGCCGGCCCTCACCGCCCGCCAGGATCACCCCGAAGATGCGCAAATCACATGCCTTTCCTGCAGCACGCGAACCCTACCGCAACGCGGAGCCGGTTCAACCCTACTCCAGCGGGGTGCCGTCGTGCTGGACCAATAGGATGCCGTGGTTGTCGTCGTCGTCATCATCGGTGATGACACGGGTTGCAACCCCTGGCAGCCTGCCGAAGGCCTTGGACAGCTGCCTTGGATAAAAGGTCTGCGGCAGGCTTTCGAAGCCTGGCACGCCGCGCAGGATCGACGAGGTCGCCTTGGTGCACATCGCCTTCGGCACCGCACCATAGGCCTTGACGCGGGAGAGGACCGTCTCGGCCACCTGGGGCGAGACGTAGATCTTCTGCTCGATCGTGTCGTAGGTCTTTCGGGTTTGGTAGTCGATGTAGAAAGCCAAGGCCTTGTCGTTCATGCCGAAATGGACGTCATTCCGTTCCGGCAACTTCGGGTGGTACCAGGTGCCCGCCGGATCGAAGATCAGCCGTTCGGACCCGTTCACCAATATCGCCGAATGCGCGCCCGACCCGGTGCGCTTGTTCACCACGGTGTAAAGCGTAATCGACGTCGGCTCTTCGGACACGAAGCGGACGGCATCCACCTGGTCCTGCGGCGCCCACTTCGGCTCGGCCCCGCAGGCGGCAAGGCAAAACAGCGCGATCAGGCAGAGAAGGGCGCGCATTCCGGGGCCCGGCGCGTCAGGCGTTGACCAGGCCCATGAAGATCAGGACGCAGATCACGACGACAACAACCCAGACCGACATGCGCACGAAACCGGCGAAAGTCTTTTCCTGAGCACGGATGTCCATCGAGCCGTGGACATGTTCGGACTGGTGATGATCGGCCATGACGGTTCCCTTGGTTTTGGTCTTTGCGAACAGCCCATAGCTGATTCAGGGGGGGCTGTCACGGGGGAGACCGCAGGTTATCCCGCCGATCCGTCGCCGGAATCGCCGCCGATCCAACCTGCATCCAGCTGAAACCCGATCCGGCGCGGCGGCTCGGCCTCGGCCTCTTTCGGAACAGCACGAAGCGTCACGGAAAGCTGCGTCACATGCTGGATCAGTTGTGTCTTCGCACCGGCCTCATCGCGACCGTAGAACGTGATGATGTCGGGGTCGAAATAACCAAGCCCTTCAATCCGCAGCACGCCGGATTCGTCCGAGGCAAAGCCCATTGCGATCTCTTGTTTGGCGTCCAGCTCGGCCTCGAACTGACGGATATAGGCGACCAGCCGGTCATGCGCCCATTCGGCCGGGCTTTTCGGCTTGGCTGCCTTCTTCGTCGCGGGCTTCTTCGGGGCGGGGGCCTTGTCGGCTGCTTTCGCCATCGTGCATGTCCTTTGACGCGTCTCCGCAAGAAAGCGCCAAACTGATCCAGGCTGCAAGAGGCAGGCCCCGCAGTGGGGCGGGGATGGCAGACTTGATCGGGCGCAGGCGCGGAAGTACGCAGCCGACAGGACCAAAAGCGGTTGGAACGCCGGAGCGCAAGATTTGACCGACACTGCAATGTTCACCTTCGTGCTGAGGACAGCGGTCTGTGCCATCGCGTCTTTCGGGGCGGCCGAGCTTTTGACCGACCGCGAAAAGCGGTCCGTTGCCTGGGCGCTGGCACTGTTCCTCGGGATTGCGGCGTTTGACGGTCTTGTCTCGCTGGACGGGCTGTGGCGCCTTGCCCCGCAAGCCGACTGGATTTGCGGGTTGGAGCTACTGCTGACCGTACTTTATGGCCCGGCACTGTACTTCTACGTCCTCTCGGTGACTGGCACGGCCCCTACAGCCCGACGCATCGGAATTTGTGTCGCCGGAACGCTTGGGCTTGCCGTGGTACTGCTGTCGCTGTTTCTGACCTTGCCGCCGTCGGTGCGGCTTGACCTGCAACTTGGTGCTGCGATTGGCGACACACGTCAGGCGGAACTTGCCGGGATTGTCGCCTGGGTGATGCGGGTCAGCTTTCTGTTGGTGACTGTCGGGTTCCTTGTCGCCAGTTGGGTGGCGCTGGATGGCAATCTGCGGCGGCTAAGGGGGCTATTCTCCTCTCTCGACGGCCGCAACTTGACCTGGCTGCGCGGGGTCATGATCCTGATCGTCATGGGTTCGGGCTGGG
>JBJTSJ010000213.1:0-12071 GCA_046076605.1 Tabrizicola sp. | reverse complement strand
GCCCACCACTTCCTGCCGGACATCCGGATCGTCCTGTTCGTTGCGACGGTCGCGCTTTACGGCCGCACCAGGATCTGGTTCCGCATCCATGACCGGCACTGGTGGATGCCCCTGCCCGTTGCGGCTGTCCTGTCCGCCTTCGCGCTCTGGGTGGCCGAAAACGTGGGCACCGCCACCGGCACCTGGATCTATTCCGGCCAGATCAAGGGCGAGCTTGTCAGCTTTGCCAAGCTTGGGTCGTGGTATCTTCTGTTGTACGTGGCCTTTGTGACGGTGACACTGGTCACGCGCAGCGCCCTGTCGCCGTCCCCGCACGACCCAAGCCAGGCGGGCGCGATCAGAACCCTTGCCAAATCGTAAACGAAAACATTCAAATCATTGATTTAAAAAGATTATCTTAAAACGTCCACCGTGGACAAGTTCAGAAATATCCCCGCCAGGCCAACAGAACCGCAATCGCGATCACCAGGACCAGTACCCCGAACATGACCGATCCGATCATCCCGGCAAAGTAGCCGCGCTTGCGATCGATCGGGTCGATCGCGATCAGATGCTTCAGACAGACATCATAGGCCTCGGTCACGTCGCCCATGTCGATCTGACTCAGAAGCTTCGGATTCTGCGCCTTCTGCGCCGAGACCGCCAAGAGCTTGCCCGCATCCCGCACCTTGCGTGGCAACAAGCGCCCGGCCCGCTTCATCTTGGCGGCAAGCCCTTTCCCACCAAGACCAAGCCTCTCTTCCAGAAGCTGGGCCACCCGATCCGCCATCTGCTGGATCGTCACCGCGCTCATCTTGCCACCCTCCGTGTCCCAGGCCCGAACCTAGTGGCGAATGCAGGCGCGATCAACCGCAGATGGTCATCGGGGCTGGCCCGAAGCCAACGTTATCGCTATGAAAACGCATGCTTGCCACGATCCGTCACCCCACAACCGGTACTTCGGGCACCCCGACCCTGGTGATCGCCCACGGGCTTTACGGGTCAGGCCGGAACTGGGGCGTCATCGCCCGCCGCCTGGCCGACGGGCGAGACGTCGTGGCCGTCGACATGCGCAACCACGGCGACAGCCCCAGACGTGCTACGCAAAGCTACCCGGACATGGCAGAAGACCTTGCCGAGGTCATCGAAAGCCTCGGAGCGCCGGTGGATTTGCTGGGCCATTCGATGGGCGGCAAGGCCGCGATGCAGCTTGCGCTGACCCGGGCCGGCCTGATCCGCCGCCTTATCGTCGCCGACATCGCCCCGGTCGCCTACAGCCACGACCAGACCCGCAATGCCCGGGCGATGGCCGACCTGGACCTGACCCGGATCACCACCCGGGCCGAAGCCGATGCCGCGCTGGCCGCGACGATCGACGATCCCAGCCTGCGCGCCTTTTTCCTGCAGTCGCTCGACTTCCGCCAGCAACCGCCGCGCTGGAAGCTGAACCTTGCGGTCCTCGAAGCCGAGATGCCGAAGATCGTCGGCTGGCCGGGGACAGAGGGTGTCTTCGACCATCCGACCCTGTTCCTCACCGGGGCCGAAAGCCACTATGTGCGCCCCGAACACCGCGAGGCGATCCGGGCGCATTTCCCGAAGGCACGCTTCGCCAAGCTGCCGGGCGCGGGCCATTGGCTGCACGCCGAAAAACCCCGCGAGTTCGAGGAAACCGTCCGGGTCTTTCTTCAAGCCTAGCCGATCTGGCGGGCAATCGCCCAGGACACTGGCAGGGCAATCAGAGCCCCTGCGCAGGCGGCGATCACGATGGGCCAAAGTGTGCCGTAGCCTAGCGTCAGCACGGCAACGACGCCGCTGCCAGCCAGGGCCGTCGCAATCATCGAATAAAGAACCATCATCAGGCGCATCGGATATCCCTCCTTCGCAAACCCTGAGATTGCCTTTGCAGATACCGCGCCGAGCCGCCTTGATCGGGGTCAAGCGAACAGCAACGCCCGGCAGTGCCCGAATGGCGCGCCTAGGCCCGGGCCAGAATCTCGTGCAGCGCGGCCTCGGACAGGACAACCGGGTTGCCCTTCATCGACGAGGCCACTCGGGCCGCCGCGACGATCTCGGCATGCTGGTCCTCGCTGACACCCAGCGCGGCCAAGCCCGGCAAGCCTTCGGCCCAGGCCCAGGCCTGCAAGGCGGACGGGGCCTCGACTGCCGATGAGCCAAGCGCCGTACCCAGCGCCGCGCACACCTCATCCAGCCGCTCTCGCGCCGCGCCGGTCGTTGCCTCCCGGTTCGCTTGCAGGACCGGCCCCAGCAGCGCCCCGCAGATCGCGCCGTGTGCCGCCCCGGTCATGCCGCCGATCACCCCGGCAAAGCCATGCACGGCCCCAAGCCCGGCATTCGCCAGCGCCAAACCGCCGCACAGGCTGACCCAGGCCATGCGGTCGCGGGCCTCCTGGTCCTCGCCCCGCATCAGCCGCATCAGGGCCGTGATGCCCTGACCGATCGCAGGGCGCGCCAAGGCGTCGGTGTAGGGCGTCGCCTTGACCGAAACGAACGGCTCGATCACTTGCGCCGCCGCATCCAGACCCGAGGCCAGCGTTACCCCCTTCGGACAACCATCCGTCAGGGCCGGATCGATGACGGCCAGCCGCGCCAGCATCCGGTCATCACGCAGGCTGACCTTGCGGCCCAACTCCGGTAGCCCGATGACCGCGTTCTTTGTCACCTCTGCGCCCGTCCCCGCAGTGGTCGGAATGGCGATGAATGGAAGGGGATCGGCCCTCAGCGGCAGGCCTTTGCCCACGACTTCAAGATGATCCATCGGCCCGTCGGGTGCCGGGATCAGTGCGGCCAGCGCCTTGCCCATGTCCAGCGCCGCGCCGCCGCCAAGGCTTGCGACCCAATCGGGACGATGGGCGCGGGCCACCGACAGGGCGGTCTCCAGGTCGGCAAGCGTCGGTTCCCCTGCGCAGGCAAGCGCCAGCGTTTCGGGGCCGAGGGCCTCGACCAGCCAGGCCGCCCGAGCCGGGTTTGCACCATGCACGATAATCCCGCGTGTCCCGAAGGCGCGGATCAGGGTGGGGGTCTTCGCAGCCTCACCCCGACCGAAAATGATACGCCCGGGACTGGTGATCCCGAACGGGGTCATACCGACATCGTGGCGGCGATGGCCTTGCCCCAGCGGGCGTATTTCGCGTCCCGGGTGGCGGCGTCCATCTGCGGGCTGAAGCGGCGATCAAGCGCCCAGGACTTCGCGAACTCCTCTGGCCCGCCGGTCACGCCTGCCTGCATCGCGGCAAGGTAGGCGGCCCCCAATGCGGTGGTCTCGGTCACCTTCGGCCGGTCGACCGGCGCACCGAGGATGTCGGCCAGGAACTGCATCGTCCAGTCGCTGGCGGTCATGCCTCCGTCGACCCGCAGCACCCCATCCGCAGCGGCACCCCAATCGGCCCGCATCGCCTCCAGCAGGTCGCGGGTCTGGTAGCCGACGCTCTCCAGGGCCGCGCGGGCCAGTTCGGCGGGGCCGGAGTTGCGGGTGAGGCCAAAGACCGCGCCCCGGCAATCCGGCCGCCAATAGGGCGCGCCAAGGCCGGTGAAGGCGGGGACGAGGATCACGCCCTGCGCTTCCTCGGCCGCCTGGGCGAGGGGCTGCGTCTCCTTCGCCTCGCGGATGATTTTGAGACCGTCGCGCAGCCACTGGACCACGGCCCCGGCGATGAAGATCGAGCCTTCAAGGGCGTAGGTGGGCCTGCCCTGCAGCTGGTAGGCGATGGTGGAGAGGAGGCGGTTCTTCGAGGGGACCATGTCCTTGCCCGTGTTCAGCAGAGCAAAGCAGCCGGTCCCGTAGGTCGACTTCATCATGCCGGGGGAGAAGCAGGCCTGACCCACGGTGGCAGCCTGCTGGTCGCCCGCGACGCCGAGGATGGGGATCTCGCGGCCGAAAAGGTCGGGGCGGGTGGTGCCGAAGTTGGCCGCGCAGTCGCGCACTTCGGGGAGGAGGGACATCGGGACGTCGAGAAGGCGGCAGATATCCTCGTCCCAGGCCCCCTTTGCGATGTTGTAGAGGAGGGTGCGGGAGGCGTTGGTCGCGTCGGTGGCGTGCACCTTCCCGCCGGTCAGGTTCCAGATCAGCCAGGCGTCGACGGTGCCGAAGGCGAGCTCTCCCCGGTTGGCCCGGTCGCGGGCGCCTTCGACGTGGTCGAGGAGCCACGTGACCTTGGTTCCGGAGAAATAGGGGTCGAGGAGAAGGCCGGTCTTGGCGGTGATGCTGGGTTCGTGGCCAGCGGCCTTCAGGGCGGCGCAGGTGTCGGCGGTGCGGCGGTCCTGCCAAACGATGGCGGGGTGGATCGGCTGGCCGGTCTTGCGGTCCCAGATCAGGGTTGTCTCGCGCTGGTTGGTGATGCCGATGGCGGCGATGATGGTCGCGCCCTTCCCTGCCTTCTCGATCGCGGCCCGGGCTGTCGCAGCCACGGTGGACCAAAGATCGGCGGGGTCGTGCTCCACCCAGCCCGGCCGAGGGTAGTGCTGAGGAAACTCTTCCTGGGCGGAGGCGACGGGGCGGAGGGCCGCGTCGAAGAGGATCGCGCGGGAGGAGGTGGTGCCCTGGTCGATGGCGAGGATATGGGTCATTTCTGAGGCCTGCCGGAAGATGTGTCCACGGTGGACAAACGCGAGAGGGTCAAGGATTACAAGGGCTTGGTCGCGGGCGTTAGGGAAATCTTAACGGGTTGATTTGTGCCGGACATCTGCGACCAGGCGCAAGAATTTTCGAAAATTCTTGCAAATTCCTTCGAAGGAATTTGAACCCGGGCGGCACCGTTCAGCACCGCCCGGGCCCATATCACCTTACTGCTGCCAGGACTTGATCAGCTCGTCATAAGCGATCGTCTTCGGCTCTTCGTCCTCGTTCTCCAGTTTCGCAACCGGAGCGCCGGGGGCGTCAAGCCAGACCTGCGGGTCCTGCTCTTCGTTCATCTTCGAACCGATGTCGCCCTGGACGCCCGCCTTTTCCAGACGCTCCAGCACCTTTTCCTGCTCGGCGCAGAGGGAATCGAGCGCTTCCTGCGGGGTCTTCGCCCCCGACATGGCATCGCCGATGTTCTGCCACCACAGCTGGGCCAGCTTCGGATAGTCCGGAACGTTGGTGCCGGTCGGGGACCACTGCACGCGCGCGGGCGAGCGGTAGAACTCGATCAGGCCGCCAAGCTTCGGCGCACGGTCGGTGAAGTGCTGGCTGTTGATCGTCGATTCACGGATGAAGGTCAGGCCGACATCCGACTTCTTCAGGTCAACAGTCTTCGACGTGACGAACTGGGCATAGAGCCATGCGGCCTGAGCCCGGTCGACCGGGGTCGATTTCAGCAGGGTCCACGAACCGGCGTCCTGGTAGCCAATCTTCTGGCCTTCCTGCCAGTAGACACCGTGCGGCGAAGGCGCCATGCGCCACTTGGGCGTGCCGTCCTCGTTCATCACGGGCGTGCCCGGCGCGACCGAAGCCGCGGTGAAGGCGGTGTACCAGAACATCTGCTGGGCGATGCCGCCCTGGGCAGGAACCGGACCGGCTTCGCCGAAGGTCATGCCTTGGGCTTCCGGCGGCGAGTACTTCTGCAGCCACTCGATCGCCTTGGTCACGGCATAGACCGCCGCCGCGTCGTTCGTGGAACCACCACGCGCCACGCAGGAGCCGACGGGCTGCGAGTTCTCGTTCACGCGGATGCCCCATTCGTCGACCGGCAGGCCGTTCGGTTCACCCACGTCGCCCATGCCGGCCATCGACATCCACGCGTCGGTGTAGCGCCAGCCAAGCGACGGGTCCTTCTTGCCGTAGTCCATGTTGCCATAGACCCCGGTGGCCGGCCCGCCCATGTAGGACATGTCGCGGCCGGTGAAGAACTCGGCGATATCCTCGTAGGCCGACCAGTTGACCGGAACGCCGAGGTCGTAGCCGTACTTGGCCTTGAAGTCCTCCATGGTCTTCGGGTCGGTGAACCAGTCGTAGCGGAACCAGTAGAGGTTGGCGAACTGCTGGTCGGGCAGCTGGTACAGCTTGCCGTCCGGGCCAGTGGTGAACTTCAGCCCGATGAAGTCGGCCAAGTCGAGGCCCGGGTTTGTCACCGCGGCACCATCGCCTGCCATCCAGTCGGTCAGGTTGTGGGCCAGCTGATAGCGCCAGTGGGTGCCGATCAGGTCCGAGTCGTTGACATAGCCGTCATAGATGTTCTCGCCCGTCTGCATCTGCGTCTGCAGCTTTTCGACCACATCGCCTTCGCCGATCAGGTCATGGGTGACCTTAATGCCGGTGATGGCGGTGAAGGCCGGGGCCAGCACCTGGCTTTCGTAGACGTGGGTGTCGATGGTTTCCGAGACGACCTTGATTTCCATGCCCGCATAGGGCTTGGCCGCGTCGATGAACCACTGCATTTCAGCTTCCTGCCCGGCGCGGTCCAGCACCGAGAGATCGCCGATTTCGCTGTCGAGGAAGGCCTTCGCCGCCTCGATGTCGGCCCAGGCGGGGGCCTGCATCGCCATCAGCGCAAGCGCCATGGCTGTTGCGGTTCTGCGTAGTCTCATGTGATTCCTCCCAGAATGTGAGACGTTTCGGTTGGTCTTGCCCCGGGCGGTCCTACTCCCCCGCCCGGAGGTCTTTCTTGCCCCCTTACACCCAGCGGAAGACCGCGAAGGCATAGGCGAGGGAGAGGATGAGCGCGCCCCAGAGTGCGTCGGGACCCGCGAAGAAGAGCCAGCCCAGATGGATGAAGGCCGAGCCCAGAAGGGTGATGAACAGACGGTCGCCGCGCGTCGTCTCGATCCGCAGGACGCCCACGCGCGGGGTTTCCGGGAAGCGGATCGCGAGGAGCGTCATCAGGATCAGAAGTGCGGCGATGCACCAGAAGAAGAAGGCGACCGGGAAGGTCCAGGCCATCCAGAAGCCGGGGATCAGCTGACCAGTCCATTCCCGGACGCCCTCGTCATCGACGGGGACCGCCCAAAGGAGAAGGGCGAGGATCACGCCCATGACGACTGCGACAGTCAGGTAGATCGGAGTCCAGCGGGTCTGGGACATCACACCCTCCCCAGGGCGAAGCCCTTGGCGATGTAGTTGCGGACGAAGTAGATCACGAGGGCACCGGGCACGAGGGTCAGCACTCCGGCGGCGGCGAGCACGCCCCAGTCCATTCCGCTGGCGCTGACCGTGCGGGTCATCGTGGAAGCGATGGGCTTGGCGTCGGTGGTGGTCAGCGTCCGCGCCAGAAGCAGTTCCACCCATGAGAACATGAAGCAGAAGAAGGCGGCAACGCCGATCCCGCTGGCGATCAGTGGCATGAAGATCTTCACGAAGAATTTCGGGAAGGAATAGCCGTCGATATAGGCGGTTTCGTCGATTTCCTTGGGGACCCCGCGCATGAAGCCTTCCAGGATCCAGACGGCAAGCGGCACGTTGAAAAGGCAGTGTGCCAGGGCCACGGCGATGTGGGTGTCGATCAGGTTCATCGCCGAGTAGAGCTGGAAGAACGGCAGCGCGAAAACGGCCGGGGGCGCCATGCGGTTGGTCAGAAGCCAGAAGAACAGGTGCTTGTCGCCCATGAAGTTGTAGCGGCTGAAGGCATAGGCGGCGGGCAGCGCCACGGTGATGGTGATGACCACGTTCATCGTCACGTAGATCATCGAGTTGACGTAGCCCATGTACCAGCTGGGGTCGGTCAGGATCACCGCGTAGTTGCGGAAGGTCAGGTCCGCGGGCCAGAGCGTGAAGGTCGAGGCGATCTCGGTATTCGTCTTCAGGCTCATCCCCACCAGCCAGTAGATCGGGATGAGGAGGAAGAGGAGGTAGATCGTCATTACGACGGCGTTGGAGCGGATGCGCATCAGCGGTTCTCCTCGCGGTCGAGGTTGGTCATGACGGTGTAGAAGACCCATGAGATCAAGAGGATCACCAGGAAGTACATGATCGAGAAGGCGGCGGCGGGGCCCAAGTCGAACTGGCCGGTGGCCATCTTCGCCAGGTCGATCGACAGGAAGGTGGTGGAGTTGCCGGGACCGCCGCCGGTGACGACGAAGGGCTCGGTATAGATCATGAAGCTGTCCATGAAGCGGAGGAGGACGGCGATGAGAAGGACGCCCTTCATTTTCGGCAGTTCGATGTAGCGGAAGACGGACCAGCGGGTGGCCTGGTCGATCTTGGCGGCCTGGTAATAGGCCTGGGGGATAGACTGGAGGCCCGCGTAGCAGAGGAGCGCCACGAGCGAGGTCCAGTGCCAGACGTCCATCACGATCACGGTGATCCAGGCGTCGATGGGGTCGTTGGTGTAGTTGTAGTCGATGCCCATGGCAGCCAGCGTGTGGCCCAGAAGCCCGATGTCGACGCGGCCGAAGATCTGCCAGATCGTGCCGACGACGTTGAACGGGATGAGGAGCGGGAGCGCCATCAGGACCAGGCAGAACGAGGCCCAGAAGCCGGATTTCGGCATGTTCAGCGCGATGAAGATGCCGAGGGGGACCTGGATCAGCAGGATGATCACAGAGAAGAGGACCTGCCGCCCAAGCGCCTCGTGCAGGCGGTCGGAGGTGACCATCTCCTCGAACCAGTCGATCCCGGCCCAGAAGAATTCGTTCTGCCCGAAGGTGTCGTTGAAGGCGTAGTTGACTACGGTCATCAGCGGCAGGATGGCCGAGAAGGCGACCAGCACCAGGACGGGTAGGACGAGGAACCAAGCCTTGTTGTTCTGGGTCTTTTCCATGGCTCAGGCCCCCATCGGCTGGATGCGCCAGTCGTTGGCGTAGACGTTGATCTTGTCCTGCGCGAAGGCGACGCGGGGGTCGGCGGGGACGGTCATCCCTTCGGGCAGGATCGCGTTCAGGGGCTGACCGGCGAATTCGGCGCGGACGATGCGGTGGCGGCCCACGTCCTCGACCCGTTTCACGGTCACGGGCAGGCCCTGGTCGCCCACGGTCACGTAATCCGGGCGGATGCCGATCTGGGTGCGGCCCGTTGTTGGCCCATAGGCCGCACCCAGCGGCACCGAGACGCCTTGCAGGCGCGCCTCGGATCCCGAAATCTCGGCGTTGAGCAGGTTCATGCCGGGCGAGCCGATGAAGTAGCCGACGAAAGTATGCGCCGGGGTCGCGAACAGCTCTTCCGGCGTGCCCATCTGGACGACGCGGCCCTCATGCATCACGACGACCTTCTGCGCGAAGGTCAGCGCCTCGGTCTGGTCGTGGGTGACGTAGATCATCGTGTGGCCGAACTCGCGGTGGAGCTGCTTGAGCTGGGTGCGCAGCTCCCACTTCATATGGGGGTCGATGACGGTGAGCGGCTCGTCGAAGAGGATCGCGTTGACGTCCTCGCGGACCATGCCGCGGCCGAGGGAGATCTTCTGCTTGGCATCCGCCGTCAGGCCGCGCGCCTTGCGGTTCAGGATGTCCTCCATCCCGATCATCTGGGCGATCTGGCCGACGCGCTTGGCGATATAGCCTGCGTCCATCCCCCGGTTCCGCAGCGGGAAGGCAAGGTTGTCGCGCACGGTCATCGTGTCGTAGACGACGGGGAACTGGAACACCTGGGCGATGTTGCGCTCCGTCGTCGCAGCATCGGTCACATCGGTGTCGCCAAACAGGACGCGGCCCTGCGACGGGCGGACGAGGCCCGAGATGATGTTCAGCAAAGTGGTCTTGCCGCAGCCCGAGGCGCCGAGCAGCGCATAGGCCCCGCCGTCCTGCCAGACGTGATCCATTTCCTTCAGCGCGTAGTCGGCGTCCGAAGTCGGGTTCGGGTTGTAGCTGTGGGCGAGTTTGGAAAGGGTGATCCGGGACATCTTATGCCGCCATCGCGTAAGGGGCGGGCGCGGCAAGGCGTCCCGATTGATCAAAAAGGTAGACATGGGCAGGATCGACGAAAATCGAGGTCTGCGCGCCTGCCGTCATGGGATGGACACCGTGGATCAGTCCGACCCAGCGGTCCGACCCGTGGGTCAGGTGGACAAAGGTCTCTGACCCCGTGATCTCGGTCGCGCCCAGGGTGCAGCGGAATTCGACCGCATCGCCTGAGTGGCGGTTCAGCGTCACGTGGTTCGCGCGGAACCCAGCCGTGTAGGTGCCATCCGCCAGGTCGCGGGTCGGACCTTCCGCAGCGGCATGGGCGCTTTCGCCAAAGGTCAGGCGGCCGGCCTCCTTGCGGACGGTGACGAAGTTCATCGGTGGGTCAGAGAAGACACGGGCGGTGGTTGCGTCTTCGGGCAGGCGGTAGACGGTGGGCGTCGGGCCGAACTGGGTGACGCGGCCTTCCCACAAGGTCGCGGTGTTGCCACCGAGGAGGAGTGCTTCCTCCGGTTCGGTGGTCGCATAGACGAAGATCGCGCCCGAAGCCTCAAAAATGCGGGGGATTTCGACCCGCAATTCCTCGCGCAGCTTGTAGTCGAGGTTGGCGAGCGGTTCGTCCAGAAGGACCAGCCCCGCGCCCTTCACCAGCGCGCGGGCGAGCGCGCAACGCTGCTGCTGGCCGCCCGACAGTTCCAGCGGCTTGCGGGTCAGCATCGGCGTCAGGCGCAGCATTTCGGCGGTCTGGCGGACGGCCTTGTCGATCTCGCCGCTGGCCTTGCCCATCAAACGCAGGGGTGAGGCGATGTTTTCATAGACCGTGAGGCCCGGGTAGTTGATGAACTGCTGGTAGACCATCGCCACCTTGCGGTCCTGCACCTTGACGCCGGTGACGTCCGCGCCTTCCCACATCAGGCGGCCCGTCGTTGGCTTGTCGAGCCCCGCCATCAGCCGCATCAGCGACGTCTTGCCCGACAGGGTCGGCCCGAGAAGGACATTCATGGTCCCGTTCTTCAGGGTCAGGTTGGTGGGATGGATATGCACCTTCCCCCCGACCGACCGTGAGACCCCCTGCAGTTCCAGCGTCATTCCGTTCCCCCTATTCCGCCGCAGGGCTGACAGCCCGCGCAGCGTCCGCCCCGACAAGGTCTGCCATGAAGCGGTCGAGTGTTTCGATCTGGTTGGTCGTCATGCGCAGGCCCAGCTTGGAGCGGCGCCAGACGACATCTGCCGCCGAGGCGGCGAATTCGTGGGTCATCAGCCAGCGGACCTCGGCCTCGGTCAAGGTGGCGCCGAAGTCCTGGCCCAGAGCGTCCGGCGTACTGGCGTCGCCAAGGATCGTTGCGGCTTCCGTTCCATAGGCGCGCACCAGGCGGGCAGCCCAGTAGTCAGTCAGGAACGGGTGCTTCTGCTTCAGGCCGGCGGTCAGCGCGGCCACCCCGTCATGCGGGAAACTGCCGCCAGGCAGGGCCACACGGGCGGTCCAGGCGGGTTTTGCCTGCGGGAAGAAGGGCGTCAGCTTGGCCAGCGCGGATTCGGCCAGACGGCGGTAGGTGGTGATCTTGCCGCCGAACACGTTCAAGAGCGGCGCGCCGTTCTGGTCGAGGGAAAGGACATAGTCGCGGGTGGCCGCCGTGGCCGACTTGGCCCCGTCGTTGTAGAGCGGTCGGACGCCGGAATAGGTCCAGACCACGTCATCCTTCGTGACAGGCTTGGCGAAGTACTGGCTGGCGAAGGCGAGGAGGTAGTCCCGCTCTTCCTCGGTGCAGTGGGCGTCCTTGGGCGCGCCCTTGTGGTCCTTGTCGGTGGTGCCGATCAGGGTGAAGTCCTGCTCATACGGGATCGCAAAGATGATGCGGCCGTCGGAGCCCTGGAAGAAATAGCAGCGGTCGTGGTCGAAAAGCCTTTTCGTCACGATGTGGGAGCCGCGCACAAGGCGGACGCCTTCGGACGAGTTGATGCGGGCGACATTGCGGATCACGTCCTCGACCCAGGGTCCACCGGCGTTCACCAGCGCGCGGGCCTGGTGCTGTTCGGTGCCGTGGGGGCCTTGCGTCGTGACGTGCCACAACCCGTCGCGGCGTTCGGCGCTGACCACGCGGGTGCTTGTCATGATCTTTGCGCCGCGTTGGGACGCGTCGCGGGCGTTCAGCGCGACAAGGCGTGAATCTTCGACCCAGCAGTCGGAGTATTCGAAGGCCTTGCGGAACTTCGGTTTCAGCGGCTTGCCCGCGGGGTCGCGGGTCAGGTCCACCGTCCGGGTCGAGGGCAGGATCTTCCGCCCGCCCATCGTGTCATACATGAACAGGCCCAGGCGGATCAGC
>JBJTSJ010000212.1:0-15194 GCA_046076605.1 Tabrizicola sp. | reverse complement strand
GCGGTCGCCGATCTTGAGGAAGCCCATGAGGCCCGAGGATTTGCCGCCGCCCGACAGCTTTTCCCCTTCGCCGCGGAGAGAGGAGAAGTTGGTGCCAGTGCCGGAGCCGTACTTGAAGAGGCGCGCCTCGCGCACCCAGAGGTCCATGATGCCGCCTTCGTTCACCAGATCGTCCGAGACGGACTGGATGAAGCAGGCATGCGGTTGCGGGTGTTCATAGGCGCTGTCGGACTTCGTCAGCTTGCCGGTCTGATAATCGACGTAGAAATGGCCCTGCGACGGGCCGTCGATGCCATAGGCCCAGTGCAGGCCGGTGTTGAACCACTGGGGCGAGTTCGGCGCGGCCATCTGGCGGGCGAGCATGAAGCGCATCTCGTCGTAATAGGCGCGGGCGTCGGCCTCGGTGGTGAAGTAGCCGCCCTTCCAGCCCCAGTATGCCCAGGCGCCGGCGAGACGGTCGAAGACCTGCTTGGCCGAGGTCTCACCCACAATACGTTGATCGGCGGGAAGCTTCGCAAGCGCCTCCTCATCGGGGACCGAACGCCACAGGAATTCGGGCACGCCCTTTTCCTTGACCTTCTTCAGGACGGCCGGGACACCCGCCTTGCGGAAGTACTTCTGAGCGAGCACGTCGGAGGCGACCTGGCTCCAGCCCTCGGGAACTTCGACGGCGTCGTTGCGGAAGACGATCTTGCCGTCCGGGTTGCGGATTTCGGAAACGGTGGTGGTGAAATCCATCGCGCCATAGGCGCGGGTGGCTTCGGTGGTGAACTTCCGCTCGATCTTCATGCCCCTGATCCTTCCGTTTTTGCGGCCAATGCCGATTGCCCTGGTTCCAATGACGCCGGACAACGTGACCGCCCTTGCCAGCCTCTGCTGACCGGGTGGTCGCACCGTTTTGTCGGTGCCCCTTAACTGGGATCACTGCCCTCGCGCCGCGGCACTACATCTAGTGTCTTTTCGCGCCACTGGGACAAGGTGTCGTAATTCCCGGCCCCGTTCAACGAATTTATTTGCAGGGCCCGCGAATTTTTCTTCTTGACGATTTTGTGACATGCCCATTGCCCTTCGGACGCCACGCGGGGCCGACATGTGGACAGGTCTGGGGACAGAGTTCGCGTAAAATGTGAAGAGCGCCGGATTTCCCAAGCCATTGGCCCGGTTGCAGCCATTGGTTGCAGCGGCAGCGGTATGGTTCCGGTTGATTCCGTAAGGCCCGGATCAGGTCGGGGGCCGCGTTGGGCGGTTGATCAGGACGATTCCAGCGGCGACCAGAACGACCGCGAGGAGAATCGAACCTGTGACAGTTTCGCCGAAGAACAGCACCCCAAGACCCACGGCAAAGACCGGGGTGAGGAAGGAAAACGAGGCCACGGTGGACGAGGGATAGACGGAAAGGAGCCAGAGCCAGGCGATGAATCCACCCGCGACGACGACCGAGGACTGAAAGAGGAGACCCACTATATGTAGTGGCTGCAGGTCGCGGATCAGAGGGCCGAAGAAGAGCGACGCGATCAGCAGGATCGGGGCGGAGACGAGGACCATACAGAACAGCTGCATCTCGGGCCCTTCGGCGCGCATCACCGGGCGGCGGGCGATAAAGGCGGTCAGCGCCCAGCCCCATGCGGCCCCCAGCGCGCAGAGATCGCCCGCAAGGCTGGCCTCGCCCGTGTCGGGGCGCGCCAGAATCGCCGAGGCGCAACCCGCGAAGGCGAGCGCGAGGCCCAGGGCCTTCACGGGGGTGATCCGCTCTCCGAGCCCGAAATGAGCGAGAAGCGCGAACCAGACCGGCATCGAATACATAATTAGGGCCGAGCGGCCCACCGTGGTGAGGTCGATGGCCAAGAAGAGAAACAGGAACTCGGCGGCGAAGAGTGTACCGATCAGCAGGCCGCTTCCCCAGGCCTCACGCCGCAAGCGGGGCGGACGGCCCTTCCAGGCAAGCCAGGCCCAGACAAAGCCAATTGCGAGAAGCGAGCGAAGTCCGGCAAAGAAAACCGGTTGCAGACCTGCGTTGACCAGCTTGATGATGATCTGGTTGATGGCAAGAAGGCTCTGAACCCCCAGAAGCATCGCCACACCGACCCCGTCGAGCTTCGTTTTGCGCATCTTTCCCCCGTGCCTCGCCCCCCTTTTGCATTGACCGGACGGCAGCGGCAAGGAAGGCTGGCACCAATCGACAAGGAGTACGGCGATGGGTATCGGCAAGACACTGTTGAAGGTTGCGATCGGGGTGCTGGTCGCCAAGGGGGTAGCGAGCCTGACCAAGGGCGCGTCAGGGACCACCGGTTCGGCTGGGCGGGGCACACGGATCGACACGGGGTCAAGAGGCGGGCTTGAGGACATGATGGGCGACGTTCTGAAGAGCGGACGGTCGTCGACAACCCGCAGTTCGGATGGGGGTGGACTGGGCGATCTTCTGGATGAGATCTCGGGGCAGAAGCGGGCCTCACCCCGGGCGACAGCGCCGAAGGGCGGGCTGGAGGATATTCTGGGTGGTCTCACTGGCCGCGGTACGGATCCGGGAGGCGTCACGGCGGGTTGGGCTGGTGGGCGTAGCGGCGGCGGGGTCGGCGATCTGCTGGATCAGGTTCTGGGCGACAAGAAGGCCAACGCCGGCGGGCGCCCGGTGTCGCTGCCCGAGCCTGACCGCGAGGAGGAAGTCTCGGCAGCGCTGATGCTGCGGGCAGTGATCCAGGCGGTGAAGTGCGATGGCGAACTGGACGATAGCGAACGCGAGCGGCTGATGCAGGCCATGGGCGACGCCGATCAGAGCGAGGTGCAGGCGGTGCAGGCGGAACTGTCACGGCCGGTGGATGTGCAGGGTTTGGCGCGCCAGGTGCCAGCGGGCCTGGAGCCGCAGGTCTATATGGTGTCACTTATTGCGATCGACCTCGACCAGCGGTCCGAGGCGGATTACCTGAACGAACTTGCGGGGGCGCTGGATCTGTCGCCCGATCAGGTCAATGCGATTCACGACAAGGCTGGGGTGCAGCGGCTTTATCGCTGAGGTTTCCTTCCCTTGGCCGGCGGTGTAGGCGTTGCGCTCTTGAAGGAGATCGCGATGTCCCCTCGCCCGGCCGATGCGGCTGACAACACCCGCGCCGCCCTGCTCATGGTGGGGTCGATGGCGTTCTTTGCGGTCGAGGACCTGTTCCTGAAGCAATCTGCCGAGGCTTTGCCGCCTGGTCAGGTGCTGTCGTTGACCGGGGCGGCCGGGGCATGCGTGTTCTGGGCATTGGCCGCACGGCAGGGCCAAAAGGTGGCGTCGACCGAAGCCTTGAGCGGCGTGCCGCTATGGCGGACATTGGCCGAGGCGGCGGCGGCGGTTTTGTACATTCTGGCGCTTGCCTGGGCGCCATTGACCATGACCTCGGCCCTTTTGCAGGCCTCACCTCTGGTTGTGGTTGCGGGGGCCGCGCTGTTTCTGGGGGAAACGGTGGGATGGCGGCGTTGGTCGTCGATCCTGGTGGGGTTTCTGGGCGTCCTTGTGATCTTGCAGCCTTGGGGGGCGGCGTTCGACCCGACAGGACTGCTTACCGTGGGGTGCGTGGTGGTGCTGGCCGCGCGGGACCTGTTGACACGGGTAATGCCCGCACGGATCGGGACGTTTCAGGTGGCGACCTGGGCCTATCTGGGGTTGGTCCCGTCGGGCGCATTGCTCATGGCAGGGATGGGTCAGGCGTTTGTCTGGCCCTCACCCGGGCAGTGGGCGGGGCTTGGCGGGGCGCTGATTTCGGGGCTCTTTGGCTATTACGCGGTCGTCGCTGCGATGCGCCTCGGTGACGTGTCGGTCGTGGCGCCATTCCGGTACACCCGGCTGGTGTTTTCCATGCTGGTGGCCATGCTGTTTCTTGGTGAGCGCGCGTCCGAAACGACGCTACTGGGGGCTGCCCTGGTGGTCGGATCGGGGCTTTACGCCTTTGCCAGGGAGCGGGCACGGAAACGCGCTTCCCCTAGGGCCTGAGGCGGGGTAAAGGCGTGGGCGAGAGCACCATTCGGCCTTGAGGGATCCCCATGAGCACGATCATCGACATTCACGCCCGCGAAATCCTGGACAGCCGGGGGAACCCGACGGTCGAGGTGGACGTCACCCTGGAAGACGGTTCGATGGGCCGGGCCGCTGTGCCCTCGGGCGCGTCCACCGGCGCGCATGAGGCGAACGAGCGGCGGGACGGGGACAAGAACCGCTACAAGGGCAAGGGCGTGCTGGAGGCCGTTGCGGCGGTGAACGGCGAGATCGCCGAGGAGATTGTGGGCTTCGACGCGACCGAGCAGGTGGGCATCGACCGCACGATGATCGAGATGGACGGGACGCCGAACAAGTCGCGGCTTGGCGCGAACGCGATCCTTGGCGTGTCGCTGGCGGTGGCGAAGGCCGCGGCAGAGTTCACGGCGCAGCCGCTTTATCGCTATGTCGGCGGGACCAGCGCCCGCGTGCTGCCGGTGCCGATGATGAACATCATCAACGGCGGCGAGCATGCCGACAACCCGATCGACATCCAGGAATTCATGATCATGCCGGTGGGCGCCGACAACATCCGCGAGGCGGTGCGGATGGGATCGGAAGTGTTCCACACGCTGAAGAAAGAGCTGCAGGCGGCGGGCCACAACACCGGGATCGGTGATGAGGGCGGGTTCGCACCGAACTTGAACTCTGCCCGCGACGCGCTTGATTTCATTCTAAAATCCATCGAGAAGGCTGGCTTCAAGCCGGGTGAGGACATGTTCCTAGCGCTCGACTGCGCGGCCACGGAATACTTCAAGGGCGGCAAGTACGAAATGAAGGGCGAAGGCAAGTCGCTGTCCATCGAGGGCAATGTCGATTTCCTGGTGGGCCTGGCGAACGACTATCCGATCATCTCGATCGAGGACGGTTGCGGCGAGGACGACTGGGAGGGCTGGAAGCTG
This sequence comes from Tabrizicola sp., assembly GCA_046076605.1. Classification (GTDB taxonomy): domain Bacteria; phylum Pseudomonadota; class Alphaproteobacteria; order Rhodobacterales; family Rhodobacteraceae; genus Tabrizicola. The sequence goes on along the minus strand of JBJTSJ010000212.1, from coordinate 10,283 downwards.
CTGACCGAGCGTCTGGGGTCGAAGATCCAGCTGGTCGGCGATGACCTGTTCGTAACGAACCCCAAGCGCCTGGCGCGGGGGATCAAGGATGGGGTAGCGAACTCCATGCTGGTGAAAGTGAACCAGATCGGCACCCTAACCGAGACGCTGCAGGCCGTCGATATGGCGCACCGCGCGCGGTACACGAACGTGATGAGCCACCGGTCGGGGGAGACGGAGGATTCGACGATTGCCGACCTGGCGGTGGCGACGAACTGCGGGCAGATCAAAACCGGGTCGCTGTCGCGGTCGGACCGCCTTGCGAAGTACAACCAGCTGATCCGGATCGAGGAAATGCTGGGCGAGACGGCGGAATACGCCGGTCGGTCGATCCTGAAGGGCTGAGGCCCATGAGTTTAGCAGCGGCGGGTTTCAGTGCAGTGCTGATGGCGCTGACTGCCGGGCCTGCCGTTGCTTTCACTTGCGCCAGGCTCGGCGCTGTCGACACCTACTTGCAAATGACAGGTGGTAACGAAACCTACATTCTTGTTCTCGGCTCATTTGGCGATCTGCGTCAGGTAGATGGTGAGCCTCCATTCCGGAGCACCACTTGGGAGGGTCGCTTTACTGGATTTACGGCATCAGCGTTGGCGTTTGACACGCCGTTCGAGGCTGATGTCACCTTTCGTTCCTTCTACTTGCCGAGCATGCCCAAACCTGCGGTTCTGGCAAGGACGCTTCCCGGAAAGGTCGGCCTTTTCTGGATTCAAGATAACGCCGCGGGTTTCTTGACGGATTACAATCCTTGTACGCCGAACCCCGAGACAGACCCCTCCCGAATTCGGCAGTATCTTGACTGCATCAACGGGCGGGAGTGCACTCCGCACGAATAGTCAGGCTCCTTAACGCCAGACGCCATTGTCTAGCGGAACCGTGCGGGGCGAAAGTCAGAGAGTATCGGGCTTTCGGGGCCGCCAGTGATTTCCTCGGCCAAGAGCTCGGCCACCACGGGCGCAAGGGTCGCGCCGGAGTGCATGACGGTGAGCCAGAGGCCCTCGATGGGCCCCTGGCCAACGACCGGCAGGCCGTCGCCGGGGACGGGGCGCATCGCCATCGCCTGGTGGGCGAAGTGGATGTCGTGCCCCGGAAAAAGGGCGCACAGGCGCTGGAGGGTGGCGTTGACGACCACGGGGAAGGCCCCGAGCACCTCGGCATGGTCGGACTGGTGGCCGGCGGAGGCCGGAGCGACCAGTGCACCGTCCGCGTCCTGCCGGACCTCTTGATCCGGGGTGGCGAGGACCACGGGGCAGATCGGGGGCTGGGGGTTCGTGCGGATCATCAGGCCGGGGCGTTTCAGCATGGGCAAGCTGTAGCCGAAGGGCTGGAGAAGCGCAGGCGTGCCGGTGCCGGTGGCGAGTATAACGCGGTCGGCCGGGATCGGGCCAAGGTCGGTGAGGACGCCGGTCACCCTGCCCTCCACTTCGGTCAGGCCGTTGACGATGGCACGAACGATTTTCGCTTTGGATGCCTCAATCAGGGCGCGGGCCAAGGTCGCGGGGTCGGCGACGCCTTCCTCGGGGAAGAAGAGCGCGCTTTCGGGGACGGGGCCCAGGGCGGGAAGGCGGGTGGCGATCTGGCGGCGAGTCAGGCGGTCGACTTTGTAGCCGAGGGCGGTGAGGTCGGCGGCGGTTTCCTCTTGGGCGTCGCCGGTCGCCTCATACCACAAGCAGCCTTGCCAGGTGGTGGGCAGTCCAGGGATAGCCTCGGTCAGGCGGCGATGGGCGGCGAGAGCTTCGTGGCGCAGGTGGTAGTGGGGATGGCTGAGGTAGTAGGAGGCGTTGAGCCAGCCGAAGCTGGCGGCGGAGGCGAGGCCGCCTTCGGCGTGGGTGGAGAGGATGGTTGCAGTCTCTCCACGCCGGGAGAGGTGGTAAGCTAGCGCTGCGCCGGTGATGCCTGCGCCGATGATAAGGGTGTGGGGCATGAGGTCAGGCTGGCACGGGGCGGGCGGGTTGGCAACGGGAGAGACCCCGCCCCGGGCTTGATCCGGGGCCACTCGTCGCACGGGAGGCCCCGGATCAGGTCCGGGGCGGGTGTTCAACGACGGGCGAAGCGCTGTAGGGTCGCGGCATGTTGATCCTGTTGAACAAGCCCTATGACGTGCTGTGCCAGTTCTCGCGCGAGGGAGAGCGGGCGGTGCTGGCGGATTTTGTGCCGGTGAAGGGGGTCTATCCGGCGGGGCGGCTGGACCGGGATTCGGAGGGGCTCTTGGTGCTGACCGATGACGGGAAGCTGCAGGCGCGGATCGCGGACCCGAAGTTCAAGCTGGAGAAGACGTATCTTGCTCAGGTCGAGGGGGTGGTGACCGAGGCGGCGCTGGAGCGGTTGCGGGCGGGGGTGGAGTTGAATGATGGGCCGACGCTGCCGGCGAAGGCGAAGGCGGTGGGGGAGCCCGGGTGGCTCTGGCCCCGGGTGCCGCCGATCCGGGTGCGGAAGACGGTGCCTGATGGGTGGATCGAGCTGACCATCCGCGAAGGGCGGAACCGGCAGGTACGGCGGATGTGTGCGGCCGTCGGGCTGCCCTGCCTGCGGCTGATCCGGTGGCGGGTGGGGGACTGGACTCTGGAGGGGTTGGCCCCCGGGGAATGGAGGCAGGTGTGAGCGCGGGCGAGATCATCGCGAAGTTGGGGCTTCAGCGGCATCCGGAGGGCGGGTGGTACCGGGAGACATGGAAGGGTCCGGAGGTGGGGGGGCGAGCGTCGGGGACGGCGATCCTGTTCCTGCTGCGGGCCGGGGAGCGGTCGCATTGGCACCGGGTCGATGCGGACGAGATCTGGCTGTGGCATGCGGGCGCGCCTCTGGTGTTGGCGATCGGGGAGGAGGAGGCGCGGGAGGTGCGGCTCGGGCCGGATGTGCTGGGGGACGAGGTGGTGCAGGCGGTGGTGCCTGCGGGCTGGTGGCAGGCAGCGTGTTCTACGGGGGAATGGACCTTGGTCAGTTGCACCGTTTCTCCCGGCTTTCGGTTCGAAGGATTCGAGTTGGCGCCACCGGGGTGGAGCCTGTGAGGGACCACCGGGAGTTTCTGGCCCAGGTCCCGCCGGGGCGGCGCGAGGCGATGGTGGCGCGGTCGAACCGGGAGGGGCTGTGGCACCTCGCGGGGCATCTGGGGCTGATCCTTGCGGTCGGCACGCTGATCGGGTTGGGGGTGCCGGGGTGGTGGGCGCTGATCCCGGTGCAGGGGGTGCTGATCGTCTTCCTGTTCACGCTGGAGCATGAGGCGACGCACCGGACACCCTTTGCCAACGAGCGGCTGAATGACGAGGCGGGGCGGGTGGCGGGGTTCCTGCTTTTGTTGCCGTTCGAGTGGTTCCGCTTCTTCCACCTTGCCCATCACCGCTGGACGAACATCGAGGGCAAGGACCCGGAGCTTGCCGGGGAGAAGCCTGCGACCTGGGCGGCCTGGGCCTGGCATGTCTCGGGCATTCCCTATTGGGTGGCGGAGGTCCGGCTGTTGGCGCGGCTGGTCTGGGGGCGGGCGGACGATGACTTCATCCCGCAGCTGGCGCGGTCCCGCGTGGTGTGGGAGGCGCGGGGGATGGCGGTGGGCTATCTGATGGTGGCGGTGAACCCGGTCTTGTGGCCCCTGTTCTGGTGGGTCTGGATCCTGCCGGTGCTGCTGGGCCAGCCGTTCCTGCGGATTTACCTGCTGGCGGAGCATGGCGATTGCCCGCGCGTCGCGAACATGTTCGAGAACACGCGGACGACCTTCACCAACCGTGTGGTGCGGTTTCTGGCCTGGAACATGCCCTACCATGTCGAGCACCATGTCTGGCCTCAGGTCCCGTTCCACCGGCTGCCGGAGGTGCACCGGATGATGAAGGAGGAGCTGCGGGTGACGGCGGACGGGTATGCGGCCTTTTCGAAGGACTACCTGGCGCGGCGTCCGGCGTGGACAGACGAGGGGCGGGCGTGAAATCAAGGGCTTGGCGGCGGGGATTCAGGAAGCGTTAGGAATTAGCACGGGAGCCCCCTCCCCCGGCCCCTCCCCCTCGGAGGGGAGTGGGGTGACCCCGGACGCGCCGGCGCTCTGCTGGCGTGGCGTTCTGCCGGGCTTTGACCGCGGAGGCCTCTGGCGGGAGTACTTGGGAAAAGAGCAAGAACTGGGTTGGGGGGGCGCAGCTGTCGGGGTCGCCCACGGGGTGGGGAGCGTGGATGCCTCAGGCGGGAGTATTTGGGTCATGGGCAAGACATCAGGCGTGTGGGCCGGGATTGTGCGGGGCACAAGATCGGGGTGGTTGTCGGGCGGCGGTTTGGATAGGGGTGGGGCATGAGCGAGACCCCTGCCCCGCCCCGCCCCGCGGCTGCCCAAGGTGCCACGACTGGCGACAGTCTGTCCGGATTCCTGTATGCGCTGACAGCTTACCTTTTGTGGGGCTTCCTGCCTTTGTACATGAAGGCGCTGGCGCATATTCCGCCGGTCGAGGTCATCGCGCATCGGGTGCTGTGGTCGGTGCCGATTGCAGTGGCGGTGATCGCCTGGCTGGGGCGGACCGAGGATCTGAAGGCCGCGCTGAAGTCTCCGCGTATGGTGGGCATGGGCGCGATGACGGCAGCGCTGATCAGCGTGAATTGGGGGGTCTATGTCTGGGCCATCGGGTCCGGCCATGCGCTGGATGCGGCGCTGGGGTATTACATCAACCCGCTGTTTTCCATCTTCCTGGGAGCGGTACTGCTGGGCGAGCGGATGGGGCGGACGCAGATGGCGGCGATTGCGCTTGCCGTGGTGGCCGTTGGCATTCTGACCTGGGAGGCGGGGCGCCTGCCGGTGGTGGCGCTGGGGCTGACGGTGACCTGGGGCTTCTATGCCTATCTCAAGCGGCGGTTGCCGATCGGGCCGAACCAGGGGTTCACGCTGGAAGTGCTGATCCTGCTGGCCCCGGCGCTGGCCTATATCGGCTGGTTGCAGGCAAGAGGGACCGGGCATTTCCTGGAAGGTGTGACGTGGGACAACACGCTGCTGGTAGGCTGCGGGATCGTCACGGCGGTGCCCCTGATGATCTATGCGAACGGGGCCAAGCGGCTGACACTGTCTACCATTGCGGTCATGCAGTACATCGCGCCAACGCTGATTTTCCTGACCGCTGTCTTCATCTTCAATGAGCCGTTCAGCGGCGTGAAACTGTTGGCCTTTTGCCTGATCTGGACGGCGCTGGTGATCTATTCCCTGCCAATGCTTGCGGCTCGGGTCAATCGGGCCGGCTGATCTGGCCTCCACCGACGAGGGCCGGTGCACCGGTCGTATCGGGACCCGAGGTCGCCATCTTGCGCAACACCCGGACGGCGAGGAAGGCAAAGGCCTGGGCTTCCAGCATGTCACCGTCCAGGCCCACATCCTCGACAGGATCGATGCGCACGGGAATGCGGCGGCGCAGTTCTGCCATGAGAGACGGGTTGTGCCGACCACCGCCCGTCACCAGGATGCGGGACACGGGGGCCGGGAAATGGATCTGTGCGGCCGCAACCGAAGCTGCGGCTATCGCGGTCAGGGTGGCGGCGGCATCGGCGTCCGACAGCATTTCCAGCCGGTCAAGCAGGCCTGCGAAATCGTTGCGGTCCAACGATTTGGGCGGGGGCGCGTCGAAGAACGGGTCCTTGAGGACCGAGGCCACGAAGTTTTCGTCAACCTCGCCCTGCGCCGCGAGCCGCCCGCCTTCATCGTGGTCCTGGCCCAGGCGTTCGCGCATAAGGTCGTTGATCGGCGCATTTGCGGGGCCGGTGTCGAAGGCCAGAAGCGCCCCGGGGTTTTCGGGGCCAGGAGCCGTGGGGTCAATCCAGGTCAGATTGCCGACGCCGCCGAGGTTGAGGAAGGCCAAAGGCGCGGTCGCATTGATGTGCTTGGCCAGTGCGAAATGGTAAAACGGGGCGAGCGGAGCGCCCTGCCCGCCGATCGTTACGTCGGCGCTGCGGAAGTCCCAGACCGTGGGCAGGCCCAGAAGCTGGGCGAAGAGCGCGCCGTTGCCGCATTGGTGCGTGCCGCGCCCGGCGGGATCATGAGCCAGGGTCTGGCCATGAAAGCCCAGAACCTCGGCCCCGGTGAAACGGGCCAGAACCTCGGCATGGGCGGTTTCGACGACTTCGGCGGCGGCTGCGGTCTCGGGATCCTCGGGCCAGTGGCCGAGCGCTGCGCGCAAGGTGGCCTGTTCCTGTGGCGTGTAGGGCCGATAGGCCGAGGGGCCGAAGGCAAGGACAGAGTGCCCATCGGTCTTGATCATTGCCGCATCGACGCCGTCGAGCGAGGTCCCGGACATTGCACCGAGCGCCCACAAGGCCCCGTCCTTCCGCATCTTCCCTTGTGCCCCATGCGAAGCTATACCGCGTCGCATCCTAGACCGAGGCGGCCATGAACTACCATCCAAAATCTGACTTCATGCGCGTGATGTTCGAGCGCGGCTTTGTTGCCGATTGCACGGATTATCAGGCGCTGGACGAGGCATTGGTGAAGGGTGTGGTGCCTGGCTACATCGGGTTCGACGCGACGGCCACCAGCCTGCATGTCGGCAGCCTGATTCAGATCATGATGCTGCGCTGGCTGCAGAAATCGGGCGGCAAGCCTATCGTGCTGATGGGCGGGGGCACGACGAAGATCGGTGACCCGTCTTTCCGGGCGGATGAGCGGCCTTTGCTGACGGATGCGCAGATCAACAGCAATATCGAGGGGATCAAGCGGGCGTTTTCGCCTTACGTCCGGTTCGGCGAGGGTGCGACCGATGCGGTGATGGTCAACAACGCGGAATGGCTGGACGCGTTGAACTACATCGGCTTCCTGCGCGACATCGGGCGGCATTTCAGCGTGAACCGAATGCTGAGTTTCGAGAGCGTGAAGTCGCGGCTGGATCGGGAGCAGTCTCTCAGCTTCCTTGAGTTCAACTACATGATCCTGCAGGCCTATGACTTCCTGGAGCTGCACCGGCGGTACGGCTGCCTGTTGCAGATGGGCGGGTCGGACCAGTGGGGCAACATCGTCAACGGCGTCGATCTGACACGGCGGGTGATCGATGGGGAAGTGTATGGGCTGACCTCTCCGCTGCTGACCACGAGCGACGGGAAGAAGATGGGGAAAAGCCAGTCGGGCGCGGTCTGGCTGAATGGCGACCTCTTCAGCCCGTATGAGTTCTGGCAGTTCTGGCGGAACACGACGGATGCTGACGTGGGGCGGTTCCTGAAGCTGTACACCGAGTTGCCGTTGGCGGAATGCGAGCGGCTGGGCGCGCTTGGCGGGTCGGAGATCAACCAGGCGAAGATCGTGCTGGCGAATGCGGTGACGACGCTTCTCCACGGCGCCGAGGCGGCGGCGGCGGCGGAAGCGACGGCGCGCGAGGTGTTCGAGAAGGGCGGGATCGGGGACGATCTACCGACGGTGACTCTGGATGTGGCGGAGGTTGCCGAGGGCGTGGGGATCGTGCAGCTGTTCGTGCGGGCGGGGCTTGCGGCGTCTGGCAAGGATGCGAAACGGCTGATCGCGGAGGGTGGCGCGAAGGTGAACGACGAGATCGTGACCGATGCGGCGCTGCGCTATGGGGCGAGCCATCTGGTCGAGCCGATGAAGCTGACCGCGGGCAAGAAGCGCCACGCGCTGGTGGTGCTTGGGTAAGTAGGGTGGGCGAAACCGCCCACCCTGCGTCTGTCACTGCTGGACGGTGACCTTGGTCATCACGTCCGGGGTGCCCGAAACCTCGCCATTCTGGCCGTCGCCGCGCTTGATCGCGTCCACGACCTCCATCCCCGATACGACGTTGCCGACGATGGTGTACTGTCCATCAAGGAAGCTTGCGTCGCCGAAGGTGATGAAGAACTGGCTGTTGGCCGAGTTCGGGTCCTGCGCGCGCGCCATGCCGACGACGCCGCGCTGGAAGCTGAGGCTGTTGGAGAATTCGGCCGGAATGTCGGGCTTAGACGACCCGCCCATGCCCGCCATCGAGGTATCTCCGCCTGCCTTGCCGTACTGGACGTCGCCAGTCTGGGCCATGAAGCCGTCGATCACGCGGTGAAAGACGACGTTGTCATAGGCGCCTTCCTGGGCAAGCGCGGTGATTTGCGCGACGTGCTGAGGGGCGACGTCGGGAAGGAGGTCGATGACGATGGTGCCATTGGCCTGGCCCGCGACCTCGATCACCAGGTTGGGCCCCGGGCCGTCGGTCGCGTCTTGCGCGAAGGACGGGGTGGCAAGCGCGAGGGCGGCGGCGAGGATCAGGTTACGCGACATCGGCGGCCACCCGGACAGAAACCATGCGGTCGGGGTTCGCCGGCGGTTCGCCCCGGGTGATCTTGTCGACATGCTCCATCCCGCTGATGACGCGGCCGTAGACGGTGTACTGGCCGTTCAGGAAATGGTTGTCGCGGAAGTTGATGAAGAACTGGCTGTTCGCGCTGTTCGGGTTCTGCGAGCGGGCCGCACCCAGAGTGCCCCGGTCATGGGGGAGCTTGGAGAACTCGGCCGGAAGGTCGGGATAGGACGAGCCACCCGTCCCCGCCCGGCGCGGGTTGTAGTTGGGGGACGCCATGTTGGCGTTTTCCACGTCGCCGGTCTGGGCCATGAAGCCGTCGATCACGCGGTGGAAGGCCACGTTGTCATAGGCCTTGTCGCGGGCAAGCTGCTTCATCCGCTCGGCATGCTTGGGCGCCACATCGGCAAGCAGTTCGATCACCACTTCGCCGTCCTTCAGCGTGAGGATGATGGTGTTTTCCGGGTCCTTGATGTCGGGCATCGGGTGTCTCCTGATGATGTCGGGCGCGACCGTAACGGCGGGTTTCGCCCAAGGGAAGGGCAAAGCTGTTGACGCACGCGTGATCGGCGGGGCAATAGCGGGCAGGCTTTCACCGAAGGAGACTGCGATGCCCTGGAAAACCCTGGATGACATGGATCTGAGCGGGAAAGTGGTGCTGACGCGCGTTGACATCAACGTGCCGATGGAAGCGGGCAAGGTCACCGACATGACCCGGATCGACAAGATCAAGCCGACGATCGATGCGATTGTCGAAAAGGGCGGCAAGGTCGTCCTTCTGGCGCATTTCGACCGGCCGAAGGGCAAGGTGGTGCCGGAGATGAGCCTTTCCCATGTGGTCGAAGCGCTGGCCGGGTCGCTGGGGCGGAAGGTCGTGTTCGGGGCGGATTGCGTGGGGGATGTGGCGGCTTCGGCGATCGCAAAGGCTCGGGCGGGTGAGGTGGTTCTGCTGGAGAACACCCGGTTCCATCCCGGTGAGGAGAAGAACGACCCCGAACTGGCGGCGCAGATGGCGAAGCTGGGGGATGTCTATGTGAACGACGCGTTTTCGGCGGCGCACCGGGCGCATGCCTCGACCGAAGGGCTGGCGCGGTTGCTGCCGGCAGCGGCGGGGCGGTTGATGGAAGCGGAGTTGAAGGCGTTGGAGGCGGCGCTTGGCTCTCCGCAGCGGCCGGTGGTCGCCGTTGTCGGGGGCGCGAAGGTTTCGACCAAGATAGAATTGCTGGCGAACCTGGTGACCAAGGTCGACCATCTGGTGATCGGCGGGGGGATGGCGAACACGTTCCTGGTGGCCGAGGGGATCGAGGTCGGGAAGTCCCTGGCCGAGCGCGAAATGGCGGAAACGGCGCGGGAAATCCGGCACCGGGCGCAGAAGGCAGGGTGCCAGATCCATCTGCCGGTGGATGTGGTGGTCGCGCGGGAGTTCAAGGCGGGGGCGGAGAGCCAGACCGTCAGCGTCCACAAATGCCCGCCGGATGCGATGATCCTGGATGCGGGGCCGGAGACGGTGAAGGCACTGGAGGCGGTGTTCTCCGAGGCCAAGACGCTGATCTGGAACGGGCCCTTGGGGGCCTTCGAGATCGAGCCGTTCAATGCTGCGACCAATGCGGCGGCGCAAGTCGCGGCCCGGCTGACAAAAGCGGGCAAGCTGATTTCCGTGGCAGGCGGCGGGGATACCGTGGCGGCGCTGAACGCGGCGGGGGCGGCGGATGACTTTACTTTCATCTCCACGGCCGGGGGTGCGTTCCTGGAATGGATGGAAGGAAAGGAATTGCCGGGCGTGAAGGCCTTGATGGGCTAGGCCGTGACGGCTATGCCTGCAAGCGAACACGGGAGACGGACATGACCAACGCGAAGATGACCGAACAGGTGCGGAGCGGGCACGGCTTTATCGCGGCCCTGGACCAGTCGGGCGGATCGACCCCCAAGGCCTTGAAACTCTACGGGATCTCGGAAAGCGAATATTCCGGCGAGGAGCAGATGTTCGACCTGATCCATGCGATGCGGGCGCGGATCATCAAGTCT
>JBJTSJ010000211.1:0-9581 GCA_046076605.1 Tabrizicola sp. | reverse complement strand
TGGCGGACAGTGAGGGATTCGAACCCTCGAGACGGTTCCCCGCCTACACACTTTCCAGGCGTGCGCCTTCGACCACTCGGCCAACTGTCCGTCGCGCGCTGATACTCCGCCTATGCCGGCCTCTTCAAGGGGCTATCTGGGGCGGGGCGCGATTTCCGTTCCGCGGCGTGTCAGGTCAGGCTGATCGAGACGCGGCGGTTCTGACGACCCTTCTTCTCGATCTTGCCGATCTCGACGCGGCCGATCTCTCCCGTGTGCCGGACATGGGTGCCACCACAGGGCTGCAGGTCCACTTGTACTGGTCCATCGCTGATCCGGACCAGTCGAACCCGCCCCTGGCCGATTGGCGGGCGAACCGACATCGTCTTCACCAGCCCCGGGTTGGCCAGAAGCTCCTCATCCGTGATCCACTGGTCGTCAACCGACAGATTTCGGTCGATCAGAGTGTTCAGCGCTTCTTCCAGGGCTGCCACATCGCCGGGCGGATCCGGCATATCGAAATCAAGCCGCCCCTTTTCGGTGGCGATCTGGCCCCCGGTTACTGGCAGCGGGATCACGACCGACAAGAGATGCAGCGCCGTGTGCACCCGCATGTGTCGATGGCGGCGACTCCAGTCGATCTGCTGTCGGGCGATGACGCCTACTGGCGGCATCGGCATCGGCTCGGCGGGGATCAGGGCGATGCCAGCCTCGACCTTCAGGGCCGTCGCAATGGGCATCCGCGTACCGCCCCAGTCCAGGACACCGCTGTCGCCCGGCTGGCCGCCGCTGGTGGCGTAGAAGACCGAGCGGTCGACGATCAGCCCGCCTTCAGGAGTGTGACCGATAATACGGCAGTCGGTCGTGGTCAGATAGGCATCGTCACGAAACAGAAGCTCGGTCACCTTTCAGCTCCTTTGACATCGCTGGCCGGGATCGACTTGCCCTGCCTGCGGCGGGGTGCGGACGGCCGGTCGCGTTCGACCAGGTCGGCCAGCGCCAGGACGGTTTCGGCGGTCTTTATCGGGTCCGGCTCGGCCGCCGGGGCCGGGGCGGGCACGATCGCGATCCCTTCCTCGGCCAGGCGCTGCAGGATGCGGTGGTTCATCTCGCTGCGGACCTGCATTCCGAAGTTTACGTCGCGCAGGATCACGCGGATCTCGAAGTTCAGCTGCGTCGCGGTGTAGCCCATGAAGGCGATGATCGGCGGCGGGTTCAGGATGGCCAGTGGCTGCTCCTCGGCGATTTCCTTCAGAAGAGCTTCCACGCGCCGGGTGTCCGAGCCCATCGCAACGGCCACCGGCACGATGATCCGGCCCGAGAGATTGAAGCGGGTCCAGTTGGTTACGCGGCCGGTGATCAGGTCGGCGTTCGGGACGATCACGTCGTTGCGGTCGAAGGTCTCGATCCGGGTCGACCGGACCGAGATCGCCCGCACCTTGCCCTGCACACCGCCGACCTCGATCCAGTCGCCTTCGCTCACGGGGCGTTCTACCAGAAGGATGATGCCAGAGATGAAGTTCGACACGATGTTCTGCAGGCCGAAACCGATACCGACCGAAAGGGCACCGGCGACAATGGCCAGGCCCGACAGGTCAAGCCCCGCCGCATTGATCGCGATAAGGGCGGCCAGAAAGACCCCGACATAACCCACCCCCGCCACCAGGGCGGTCTGCCCCCCGGGCTCCATCTTCGTCTTCGGCAGGATCGTCGTGCGAAGTGCGCCTTGGAAGAGCCGCGTCAGCATGTAACCGATGACAAAGACGATGGCGAAGATCATGAAATTCGACGGCGAGATCTTCGTGCTGCCGATTTGGAATCCTTCGGTGAACCGGGTCCAAAGCTCGGTCAGATCGGACAGCCGCGCGCCCCAGATCAGCGCCAGAAGCGGCAGCGCGGCGATCGACAAGGCAAAGCCCGCCAGCACTGGCACCAGGGCGTCGCGGGCAGCCTCGTCAGACTTGGTGATCAGGGCCCAGCCATCGCCAATCAGCCGCTGCAGGATGAACAGCAGGGTGACGAGTGCAAAGGACAGCATCGCCGGAAAGATGACGGCCTCGGCCGCCTGGACATAGCCGAAGGCGGCCAGGACCGGCCCGACAAAGCCCAGGACGGTCAGCCCGCGCGCAAGAAGCTGGATCAGCCGCAGGGAATAGCTCGCCGTCTTGTCATCAGCGTCGCGGCCTTTGCGCAAAGTGCGACCGAGCCACATTAGCACCAGTCCACCGGTCAGCAGGATCGGGAAGGACATGACCGAGGTTGTCGCATCAGAGTAGGCCTGGGCATCCATTGCTGCGCTGCGCAGCAGATCGGCCGCGAGGACCAGCCCCATCATCACCGACAGGAACCGCCCCTCTGCCCGCCGTTCCGGCGCCATGGGCAGGACCGCATCACCCTCTTGCATCCTCGGGAAAGCCCTAGCCCCAAGCCAGGCTGCGGCAAAAACCATCAGACCGGCAAAGGGCAAGGCAATCGTGATCAGCGTACCGATCTCGCCCAGCATGCCGCTGGCAAGCAACGCCGAGGAAAGCGCTACGACACCAAGGGTTGGCAGGACGATGCCCCCAAGCGAGGCGATCAGTGCCCAGAAGTGCCGCCCACGCACGGACGCGCCGGTCTGCAGACGTTCGGCGAACAGCTCGATCCAGCGCCGGACATAGACCACCAGGGCGACTGCCACGATCAGCAAAACCAGGATCAGCGGCAGGTTGTCAAACAGCACTCCTCGCGCATCGGGATTGTCCCAGGCCTCAACCGTCTCATCCCACAAACGCTGGACAGTATCGGCAAGTCCGATGGCCGCCTCGGGCCAATTGCCGGGATTGAGAGGCGACGGCCAAAGCTGCAGAAGCTCGTTTGCCTGCCGTTCGCGCAAAGTGCGGTCGATCTCGCGGATCAGCCCATCCGCGCGGCGATAGCCTTCTTCGGCGGCTATGCCGGGGGCCTGCAGCTTGACCAGTTGCTGCGCCAGCTCTTGCCTGCGGCTGGATATCTCGTCGGCCTCGGTCGCACCCTCGGCGGGGGCCGGTCCCAGGGCCGCGATCTGTTCGCGCACTGTGGCGATCCGGGCCGAGTTCGCGTTCTGCGCTGTCAGAAGGGCTGCCCGCCATTGCGCGAGATGGCCGCGGATCTCTTCAAGCCGTTCGTTTGTCGTGGCGCGATCGCCGATCTCGACTTCGGCGCGCCCGGCCATCTGGTCCCAGTCGCCATAGTCAAGTGCCGGAACGTCGCCGGTGATGTCCTGCAAGACAGGCGGTCCCGCCAGATCCTGCGCTGCAAGCGGTCCTGCCGCCAGCGCCAGGATCAGCACAAGACCCCGGACCAGCCGCCTCATGCGTCTTCGTAGACCGGCGGGATCGGGCGAGCGGGACGATCCAGCCAGTCAGGGACGGGCAGACCCTTTTCGCGCAGGAAGGTCGGGTTGTAGATCTTGGACTGGTAGCGGCTGCCGTAGTCGCACAGGATGGTGACGATGGTCTTCCCCGGCCCCATCTGGCGCGCCATCCGGATCGCGCCCGCGATGTTGATACCGGTCGAGCCGCCCATGCACAGGCCTTCATCCGTCAGAAGGTCAAAGATGATCGGCAACGCCTCGGCATCGGGAATGCGATAGCTGAAGTCCGGGGTGAAGCCTTCGAGGTTCGCCGTGATCCGGCCCTGGCCGATGCCTTCGGTGATCGAATTGCCCGGGGCTTCCAGCTTGCCCGTGGTGTAGAAGCTGTGCAGAGCCGCGCCTTCGGGGTCGGCCAAGCCGATCTTGACGCCCTTGAGCTGCAGGGCCGCAGCGACCCCTGCCAACGTCCCGCCCGACCCCACAGCGCAGATGAAGCCATCGACCTTGCCGCCGGTTTGTTCCCAAATCTCCGGTCCCGTGGTTTCGATATGCGCCTGGCGGTTGGCGACGTTGTCAAACTGGTTCGCCCAGATCGCGCCGTTCGGTTCGGTCTTGGCCAGCGCCTCGGCCAAGCGACCCGAGTAGCGGACATAGTTGTTCGGGTTGCGGTAGGGTGCCGCCGGGACCTGCACCAGCTCGGCCCCCGCCAGCCGCAGCATGTCTTTCTTTTCCTGGCTTTGGGTTTCCGGGATCACGATCACCGTGCGGAACCCCATCGACGCGCCGACCAGCGCCAGCCCGATCCCGGTGTTCCCCGCCGTGCCCTCGACGATGGTGCCACCGTGCTTCAGAAGACCCTTCGCCACCGCATCCTTGATGATGTACAGCGCCGCTCGGTCCTTGACCGACTGGCCCGGGTTCATGAACTCGGCCTTGCCAAGGATGGTGCAGCCGGTGATCTCGGAAGCCTTTTTCAGCTTCAGAAGCGGCGTGTTTCCGATCGTGTCGGCCAGATCACTGTGAATGCGCATGCAGGCGGTCCTTCCTTGGTTTCCAAGGTGTATGTGCGTCGCCCGGCAAACTCAAGCCACGAGGGGGATAGCTCTTCGAACAGGCGGACCGCCGCGGCATGGCGTACCGGCCCCGGTCAAGACGCGGTGGCGCGCGGGCGGGCCACGTCGTTCGACCCCTCGGCCTCTGGGCCAAGGCCGTAGGACATCCGCGTCATCTGGGCGATCACGCGTTCCATCTCTTCATCTGACAGCACTGGCGGCTCGCCCAGGGCGCAGGCCTGGATGTACATGCGGGCCAGCGTCTCGACCTCGACCGCCATCCACAGTGCCGCCTCAAGCGAGGTGCCCAGGCTGATCTGGCCATGCTGGCCAAGAAGACAGGCCTTGCGGTCCACCAGCGCCTCGATCGCCGCATCAGACAAGGCCTGGGTCCCGAAGGTGGCATAGCGGGCGCAGCGCAGCGTGGTGCCGCCCATGACGCCCACCATGTAATGGAAGGCCGGGATGGTGCGGTGGTGGCAGGCGACGGAAGTGGCGTAAAGCGAATGGCAGTGCAGGACCACGTTCACATCCGGTCTCGCCTTCAGGATGTCACGGTGGAACCGCCATTCCGAGCTGGGGCGGCGACCCACATAGGTGCCGTCCCAGCCCATGGCAACGATGTCGTCGGGCTGCATCACGTCGTAGGACAAGGACGAGGGCGTGACCAGAAAGCCCTCTTCGACCCGGACAGACAGGTTGCCAGCGGTGCCCTGGTTCAGGCCCTTGGTCTCCATCGCTCGGCAGGTGTCGATCATGGCCTGGCGAAGGGCGGGGGTGTCGGCGGTCATGCGGTGTCTCCAGTAAGGGCGCGCCAGCGCGCGGCGTAGGGTGCCAGCCCCGGCAGGGCCAGCGGCGTGACAGGGGTCAGCGAAAGCGGCACGCGGGCCTCGTCCTCGCGGCAAAGCAGGGCCGCCCCCGCGGCGATGCCATAGGGTTCGGGGTCGGCAAGGGTGGCCCGTCCGGGGCGCAGCGCTGCGACCAGCCCGGCAAAGGCGGGATCACGCAGGAAACTGCCCGACAGGACCCAGGGCCGGTCGGGGGCCAGGGTACCGGCGCAGGCACAGGCCAGCAGCGCCGCGTAAAGGACGGCAAGCGCATGGCGCTCCTCCGCGTTTTCCGGCGCAGGCCCAACCAGACGGCCTTGCCCCGCATGGCCCGGGAACTGGCCATCGTTCGTGCCAAAGGCCGGCAGCGCCATGCTGCCCTGGGCCACCAGTCGCGCCAGGCAGGCAGGGTCGGCGTGGGCCTCGGACGGCTGGTCCCCGGCAACGGCGGAATACTCGCGCCCGCCCATCGTCAGCGCCCCCGACAGCGGTCGCCCCTCCATATCGGCGTTCAGCGTCATCCCGCGCGCCTCGTCCAGACGGGCGGGGTCGATGCCGGTGGCCATCGCCACAATCCAGGTCCCGGTCGACAGGCCCAGAACATCGTCGCGTCCCGCCGCCTGATAGCGGTGAAAGCTGACCGAGCTGTCGTGTCCCCCCGCACGAACCCGCAAGGGCGGCAAGCCATGCCGGGCCTGCACTTCAGGGCGTACCGTGCCCAGCACATCGGCGGCGCGGGCAAAGGGCGGCATCAGGCGGCCCCAGCCGCGTGCGGCAACGATGGGCGACCAGCAGCGGTCGTGGACGTTCCAGAGATGCGACTGTGCCCCAAGGATCGAGGCTTCGGATACCGCCACGCCGGTCAGGCGCCAGGCCCAGTATTGCGGAATGCCCAGGCACCAACGCGCCCGGGCGAACCCCTCTGGATCGGCGGTCTCGGCCCAGAACATCTGCCGCGCGGTGTGGGTTGCGGCCATCATCACCGCGCTGCCCCGGTCGAAGAAACTGCCCGCCAACGGGGCGTAAGCCTCGTCCAGACCCGGTGGCAGGTGCTGTTCGTAGTCGACCATCGGCAACACCAGTCCGGTACCGCCTGCATCGGGATCATCGGCGACCAGCATCCCACCCGAGCCATGGCCGGTGGCCACGACATCGGTCAGCGGATGGCGGCGGCACAGGGCGGCAAGACCCTGCATCACCCAGGGGTTCAGGGCGTCAAGGTCGTGGTACGCCCAGGGCGGGCCGGGGCGGACGGGGTTGGGCGTCGACAACGTCTCGACGACGTGGCCTGCGGCCGTGCAGGCCGAAAGCTTCACGTTCGACTTGCCGACATCCAGAACCGCGACGGCCGCCCCGTCCACGCCTATGCCCCCTAGATCAGCCGATACTGCTTTGCCTTGTTGCGCAGGAACGGCAGGCCCTTGCCCATCACTTCTTCAAAGCTTTCGGCCACCGGGCGCCAGACGGCAAGCCCGTAGGCGACCTCGGGCGGCATGTTGATGAAGCTTTCCATCGCCAGCCCGCCCTTGAAGCCGATGGCGGCAAGCGCAGCATAGACCTCGTCCCAGTCGCAGGTGCCCTCGCCCGGGGTGCCCCGGTCGGATTCCGACAGGTGGATATAGCGCAGGTGGTCCCGCGCATCGAGGATGCCATTGGCGGCGCCCTTCTCCTCGATGTTCATGTGGTAGGTGTCGAGGTGGATGAAGATGTTGTCGGCTCCCACCTTCTCGATCATCCACTTGGCCTGCCAGCCGGTGTTGATCAGGTGGTTCTCATAGCGGTTCACCGGCTCGATCCCGAAGGCGATCCCCAGCTTCTTCGCATGTTTCGCCGCCGCCCCCAGAGCGCGGGCGATGTTGTCGTATTCCGCCATGGTCGGCGGCACACCGGTACGTTCGCCGATACCGCCATAGGTGACGCCGGACAGCGCCTCGCAGCCCATGGCCGCCGCCACATCCATCGCCTGTACCAGGTGGGCCGTCGCACCTTCGGGGTTCACGCTGGCCCAGTTCTTTTGCGGCAGCCCAAGCGAGGCCACGGCGCGCATGTTGTGCTTCTTCAGCAGCGTCTTGGTATGCGCCGCATCCACCGCGGGCGCATTCAGCAGCGCGATCTCGATGAAATCCATCTTGTAGTCGGCCGCTGCGGGAACGGTGCGTTCCGCCCCCGCGCGGTCCCAGTTCATCGTCCACATGCTGGTGTGGACGCCAAAGCCTTCCATGTTCAGTCCCTCCCGGTCGTTCAGTCCTTTGATCTTCGTCGGTCTTTCCATTGCCCCGCGCCCCAGCGCAGTATCATCACTGCCAAGAGGAACAGGCCCCAGACTGCGGTCGCAAGATGCTGGTTCGCCTCCATCAGGTTCAGACCCGAGGCAAGGACCTGCAGCACGATCAGGGCAAGCACCACCGGTGCCACCCGGCCAAAGCCGCCGAACGGGTCCACCCCGCCCAGGAAACAGGCCAGCACGGTGACCAGTAGCAGCGCCTCGCCATGGCCGACGCGGACCGAGTTGAAGCGCGACAGCATCAGGATCCCGGCAATGGCGCACATCAGGCCAGAGAGCGTGTAGATCAGCACCAGCGTCCGGCGGGCATTGACGCCGGCGTATTCGGTCGCTCGCAGGTTAGACCCGATCATCCGCGCGGCAAAGCCGTGGCGACTGCGGGTCAACAGCAGGTGCCAGATCACGGCACAGCCAAGGAACAACAAGAGCGGTACGGGGATGCCGAAGACCGTCCCATGCCCCAGCGTCGACAGAAACGGCGGAAAGCCAGATATGTCGCCGCCCCGGGTCAGGAACTCTCCCAGACCCCGCAGGAAGATCATCATCACCAGGCTGACCAGGATCGGATGCGCACCGATATAGGCAATCACCGCCCCCATCGCCGCGCCCGAAGCCGCACCCACCGCCAAGGCCAGCACGGTGCCCATCAGGAAGGGCGCGACTCCGGCCTCGGGCCCTCCGTACTGGTTCAGCACCCAGGCCAGCGTCAGTCCGGCCATGTTCGCCGTGGCGATGATCGCCAGATTGAACCCGCCCGAGATGATCGGGATCAGCATGGCCAGCGTCAGGAGGCCAAGCTCCGGCAGCTGGAAGGCGATCGACCCGAAGTTGGCCGCAGTCAGGAAGTTGTCGGCCTGCGCACCGAAGAACAGGATGACGACCCCAAGGAAGACGACAAGGCCCGGCACTTCTGGGCCAAGGGTCGATGTCAGGCGGTTCCACAGGCCGGTCATTCCCGTCCCTCGCGTTTCGGGGCCAGAAGACGGGCCAGGTCCAGGTTCGAGGTCGAGATCGCAATCAGGATGATCGCGCCCAGCACCATCTTGAATGCGTAGGACGAGATGCCCAGCAGGACGAGTCCGTTCTGCGTGACCGCCACCAGGGCCACGCCCAGCACGCAGCCAAGCACGGACCCGCGCCCGCCGCCCAGCCGCGCGCCGCCCAGGACAACGGCAGCCAGCACGTCCAGCTCGCGCCCGAAGAGGGCGTTCGGAACGACCTCCTTGGTGACATGGGCCTGCATCAGCCCGGCGATCCCGGCCATCATCCCGCACCAGCCGAAAGCGATGGCCTGCATGGCCCAGATGTTGATCCCGGCCCGCCGCGCGCCTTCCGGGTTGTCGCCAAAGGCGTACAGCTGGCGGCCCGTGGTGGTGTGGCGGATCAGGACCCAGGTCGCCGCCATGCACAGCACCATGGCCAGCACCTGCAGCCGGATGTCGGCCCAGCCGACCTCGGTCTGTTTCTCCCAAAGGTAGACGGGCCGCGACAGCCAGTCGGGCAGGCTGTAGATGCTCTTGCCCGAGGTCACGAACATCAGCAGCCCGAAGAAGGCGTTGAACGTGCTGATCGTGACCACGATCGAGATGATACGGAACCGGTGGATCAGCGCCGCGTTGATCAGGCCCAGCCCGATGCCCAGCGCCGCCGCCAGGGGTATGCCGATCAGCCAGCCGCCACCGCCCATGGCAATCAACAGGCTGACCGCGATGTACTGCACAACCGAGGCGGCGACCGCAAAAGAGATGTCGATCCCTCCCGCGATCAACACGACCAGAAGGCCCACCGCCCAGATCACGTTGACGGCGTTGTTGTTCAGAAGGCTCGTCAGATTGACCAGGGTCAGAAATTCCGGCGCGGCCAGCGACAGGCCGGCGCACAGGACCAGCAGCACGGCCAGAAGCTTCGCCTCGGCAGGATAGGCGCGCAGGAAGTTACGCATAGACCGCGGCCTCCAGCGCCTCGACCGAGGTTGCCCGCGGGTCGTGTTCGCCAACAAAGCGCCCGCCTGCCATGTGCAGGATGCGGTCGGCGTTCTGGTGCACTTCGGTCACCTCGTCCGAGATCAGAAGGATCGCCAGCCCCTGCGCTGCCAGGTCGCGCAC
>JBJTSJ010000210.1:0-5243 GCA_046076605.1 Tabrizicola sp. | reverse complement strand
GCATCCTGCAACGCCGCGCGGGTGGTCACGGCCAGGATGTTGCTGGCAGGCGCATCGAACGGCAGAGGCGTGGCCACCAGGCCAAAGCGCGCGCCGCGCGTGCGGACCAGGCTTTCCGGCAGCGAAACCGCCAGATCGCTTTCGGCTGCAAGGAACAGGGCCGAGGTGAAATTAGGCGCGGTCATCACCACGCGGCGGCTGCGGCCAAGATCAGCCAGCGCGGTGTCAGTGGCCACAACGGGGTCACCGCGTGAGGACACGACCAGGTGGCGCGCCGTGCAGTAGCTGTCCAGCGAGGGGGCGCGGGCGTAGGGATGGTCGGCCCGCGTCGCAACGACAAGCCGATCCTCGCCGCCCGGCAACGGACGACAGGCAAAACGGGCGGGACTGGTGATCCAGGGCAGGATCGCCACGTCCAGCTCGCGACTTTCCAGCATGGCCAGGACATGGTCCCAGGGGCCTTCGTCCAGCGACTGGCGGAAGGACGGGACGATGTGCAGGACCGCGACCGCGACCTCGGGGGCTGCAACCGCCAGGCGGGCCGCAAGGGCAGGGCCGGTGGTGCACAGGAAGGCATCTCCTACCCCCAGCCGAAAGCGCCGGGTCGAAGTCGCGGGGTCGAACGCCTCGGCGCTGGACAGGACCGCGCGGACGCCCTGCAACACTTCGGCGATCTGCGGCGCAAGCTCCAGCGCGCGGTCGGTCGGCACCACGCCGCGTGGGGTCCGCAGGAACAACGGGTCGTTCAACAGCCGCCTGAGCCGCCCCAGCCCATGGCTGACCGCCGAAGGCGACAGGTTCAACGCCGCCGCCGCCAGCCCGACATTGCCCTTGGCCAGCACCGTCTCGAACAGCACCAAGAGGTTCAGGTCGGTGCGAGAGAGGTCAATTGGATTCAGCATATCGGTGAAATCGTATCACTGGCTTCAGCGGAATTATACGGCGATACGACGGCCTTGCTGCGCCGGGCAATTTTCTGCCCGGGCTTTCTTGCAAAGGAGCATTCCAATGGCAGTCCTCATGACGTCCGACGTCGCCGGACAGACCCTTGAAGGCTACGACGGCCTTTTCCACACCGTTTCCCCCGCCCTGAAACAGGCGCAGGGGTTCCTTATACACCTGTCGCACCCGGTGGACGGCGGCTGGCGCGTGATCGAGGTCTGGAACTCGCGCGAAGATGCCGCGCGGTTCTTCGCCTCGACCATCGCGCCGAACCTGCCCGAGGGCATTCACCCCAAACTGACGTTCGAGCCGCTGCACGACGTGCTGCACCCCTGACCCATCCGGCACCTGCCGGCCATTCAACGAAAAGGTTTCACGATGTTTTTTGACACCACCCTGCACCAGCGCCTGCGCGCGCATCTGTCAGCCCCCGAAGCGGTCGCCCGGTTCTGGGCGCCCTTCGGCCATCCGGTCTGGTTCGGCAAGGACCCGAAATTCGACGCCCGGTTCCGCGATGCCTTTGCGGTTCAGCACGGGGCGGCCGGACGGGGCGAGCTCATGCCCTGGCTTGCCACGCCGGACGGCGCGCTGTCGCTGGTCCTGCTGCTGGACCAGTATCCCCGCAACGCCTTCCGGGGCACGCCGCGGATGTATGATACCGACACATTGGCCCGGATCGTCGCGGATGCCGCCCTTGGGCTTGGCCACGACAAGGCCGTCGACCCGGCGCTGCGCCTCTTCTTCTACCTGCCCTTCGGCCATTCCGAACACCTGCCCGACCAGGACCGGGCGGTGGCCCTAGCCGCCGATCTGCCTGGCCCGACCTCCGATCACGCGCAGGGACACCGCGACATCATCGCGCGCTTTGGCCGCTTTCCGCACCGGAACGCGATCCTTGGTCGCGTCTCGACGGACGAGGAGACCGCATGGCTTCAGGCCGGTGGGTTCGCAGGATGAAGGGGGGCAGGATCATGCGACCGATCGGAGGCCAGGTCTCTCCCTACTCGATCGACGTGCCGGGAAGGGAGCATGCGTCAGGCTACCACCTGCCAAGCGGCATCCTGCGCAGGCCGACCCGGACCTTGACCATCAGCGCGTTCTGCTTCGTCTTCGCCGGTGCATGCGCGCTGGTGGGCATGATCGCGGGGATCGTGATGGGGATCCTGCAGGACTTTACCATCGCCCCGGCACATGCGCATCTCAACCTTCTGGGTTGGGTCACCATGGCGCTCTACGGCCTCTATCACCGGTCGTTCGGGCGGACCACGGGATGGCTCGGCTGGACCCAGGTCCTGACCGGCGCCCTGGGGGCCGCGACCATAGGCGGGGGCTTGGCGCTTTACCTGCATAGCGGGGATCATGCCTTTTTCCCGCTTGTGATCGCGGGCTCGCTTCTGGTTCTCCTCGGGATGGTCCTGTTCCTCGGGATCGTTCTGGCGGATATGTTGGGCTTCAGCCGCACCACCGCGTGAAACAGCAACTGGCGGACGTCGGGCCCTAGGCCTCCAGGTCCGCCAGCGCCTCGGTCAGGATGCCCGCCAGCCGCCCCGCCCAATGCGCCTGCTCGGCTGGCGTGGCGATGAGGTCGTTCCGCACCTCTACAAGTGTGTTGTGCCGCCCCAGCCGCAACGCATGCCGGTCGATGGCATCCCCCGGCAGATGCCCCGAATAGGGCTCGTTGTCACCAATGCACAGGTCCGTCTCGGCCTGCAACCGCGCGATCAGCGGCTTGGAAAACCGCTCGTCCAGATGCGAATACAGCACCCCCACATGCCAGGGTCGCGGAGCGCGCCCGCGCAGGCAAGGCGTGAAGGAATGCACCGCCACGATCACCCGGTCCGGCCGCAGCGCCGCCAGCCGGGCATAGGCCGAGTGATAGGGGCGATAGAGCCGATCCAACCGCTCTTCCACACCCTCCGGCCCGACATGCCGGTTCGCCGGGATGATCGTCCCGTCATAAAGCTTCATCACCAGCGTCGGGTCATCCTCGCCCCGGTTCGGGTCGATCACCAGGCGGCTGAAGTCCGACAGGATTACCGGGCTGTCCAAGAGCCGCCCCAACTCCAGCGCCACTCCCGCCGCGCCCACGTCCCAGGCGATGTGCCGTGCCATGTCCTCGGCCGGAATGCCCAGGTCACCCCCGTTCACCCACTCCGGCACCCGGTTCGACGCGTGGTCGCAGGTGACCAGCCAGCGGCCGGGACGGTCCTCTCCATCAATCCTGAAAGCCAAGGCGGTTCTCTCAACGCTGCTCTTCCCTCCCTTACGGTCGTTCTTCGCGCGAGGCCAGCGATGAGCAACTGAAAGGCAGCGAAGAGCAACCGTAAGCCGTTGCGGGACGCCTGAAGTTGCGCCATAAGGCCCTCGGCCCACATGAACCGGAATTTTTAGCAGGAGGATGGCGATGCGCCGCCACCGCAACGTGAAGATTGTGGCCACGCTTGGCCCCGCCTCGTCGACCTACGAGATGATTCGCGCCTTGTTCGAGGCCGGGGCTGACGTGTTCCGCCTGAACATGAGCCACGGGGTCCACGACGACATCCGCAAACGGCACGAAATCATCCGCCAGGTCGAAAAGGACCTCGGCCGCCCGATCGGCATCCTGGCCGACCTGCAGGGCCCGAAACTCCGCGTCGGCGTCTTCGCCAACGGGGCGGAGGAACTGGTCGAAGGCGCAGCCTTCCGCATGGACCTCTCGACCGCTCCCGGCGACGTCAAACGCGTGAACCTGCCGCATCCCGAGATTTTCGCGGCGCTGGAGCCCGGCACCTCGCTTCTGGTCAACGACGGCAAGATCCGCCTGCGCGTGAACGCCTGCGGCAAGGACTTCGCCGATTGCACCGTGGAAGTCGGCGGCACGATTTCCAACCGCAAGGGCGTGAACGTCCCCGACGTCGTCCTGCCCGTCGCCGCCCTGTCCGACAAGGACCGTGGCGACCTTGAATTCGCCTGCGAGCTTGGTGTCGACTGGCTGGCGCTCTCCTTCGTGCAGCGCCCCGAAGACGTGATCGAGGCGCGGGGTCTGGCCAAAGGCCGCGCCGCGATCCTGTCCAAGATCGAAAAGCCCGCCGCCGTGAAGGCCTATGACGCGATCCTGCAGGTGTCCGACGGCATCATGGTCGCGCGTGGTGACCTGGGCGTCGAACTGCCCGTCACCTCGGTTCCGCCGATCCAGAAGCGGCTGGTCCGCGGCGCCCGCGCGGCGGCCAAGCCGGTGATCGTCGCCACCCAGATGCTGGAATCGATGATCGAATCGCCCGTGCCGACCCGCGCCGAAGTCTCGGACGTCGCCACCGCGATCTACGAAGGCGCCGACGCCATCATGCTGTCTGCCGAATCTGCCGCCGGTAAGTACCCGGTCGAGGCCGTCTCGACGATGAACGCCGTCGCGATGAGCGTCGAGAAGGACCCGACCTACCGCTCGGTCATCGAAGCCAGCCGCCAGGTCCGCCGCGAATCGGTGGCTGACGGCATCGTCGCCGCGGCCCGCGAAATCGCCGAGGCGACCAACATCAAGGCGATCTGCTGCTTCAGCCAGACCGGCACCACCGCCAGCCTCGTCGCCCGCGAACGCCCGCATGTCCCGATCATCGCGCTGACGCCGCTGCTGTCCACGGCGCGCCGCTATGCGCTGACCTGGGGTGCGCATTGCGTCATCACCCCGCCGCAGGACCGCTTCAAGGGCGCCGTTCTGGCCGCCGTCGCTGCTGCGCGGGCCGATGGCTTTGCGACCGAGGAAGACCAGATCGTCGTCACCGCGGGCGTTCCCTTCAACGTGAAGGGCACGACGAACATCCTGCGCGTGGCGCCTTGCGACGAACGGTTGATCTCGCGCGTCGACCCAGAGTAATCTCGGCCCAGGCAAAATCGCGCGCGAGGGGTCATGGACGCCGATGTCGATCTGCTCCTGACGGTCGGGATCATCCTTTTGGTCCTGTCTATTCCCTCGCTTCTTTCTGCCTGGGTCGAAAGCCGCGCGCCGCGCCTGGGGGCGATCATGTCGATTGCGGCTCTGGGGATGATCGCCGCCGCCCTGATCACCAAGCCGGGCGGCTACGTCTTCAACGAGGTGCCGGGCGTCATGGTCAAGGTCCTCGCCGGCTTCTTCCATTAACGTGCACCCTTGCACCTTTGCCCGCCTGCCCCTATAGGGGCGGCTTCTTACCCGCACGGCCGGCAAAAGTGGCATGCCGAGTCGTGCCTGAAACCACGGAGATGGAAATGCCCAAGATGAAGACCAAGTCGGCGGCGAAGAAGCGCTTCAGCTTCACGGCCTCCGGTCGGGTGAAGGCCGGTCCCGC
>JBJTSJ010000209.1:0-3083 GCA_046076605.1 Tabrizicola sp. | reverse complement strand
GTCGGCGTTTCGAGGCAACAAGTGGGTAGTCTGAGTGAAGTTCAGGGATGCAGTAAAACAGGACTGGTGGAAGCTGTTGATCTGCTTCGCTGGCTTGAGCTACGCGCTGTACAATGAACGCGGAGTAATTGCGTATTTCGCGGTAGCCGCGATTGTCGCCTGGCCCCTCTACCGTTTGGGGAAGAAGGACAACGGGCGTGACTGGTGGTGACCGTTGCGATGCGCTGTAGCGCACCCCACGATGGCGCGGCGTTGGTCGCTGTGGATTCCCGCCTGCGCGGGGATGACACGTGCGTGTGACTTACCCCTTCGCCAAATCCTCGAACAGCCGCGCAACCCCTTCGGCCCCCGGATCATTATGGCCCTTGAGCTTGTCGGCGGCGAGGTAGCTGGCGCGGCCTGCCTTGGCTCGGGTCATCTGGGCGGTGGCGTTGGCGCCCTCGCGGGCGGCTTTGGCGGCGTGCGCCACTCCCTGCGGGAGGGCGGCGAGGGATGGGGCGAGGGCGTCGATCCTGGTGCGGTGGCCGGGGGCGGCTCCGCCGACTTGCATCACTCGGTCCAGACCTGCGGTCAATGCGCCGATCCAGGTCTTGCCGGAGGCGGAGGCGTCCCCGGCGGCGGCGAAGAAGATGGCGAGGAGGACGCCGGAGGAGCCGCCCATGGTCTGGGAAAGCTCCATGCCGATGGCACGGTAAAGCTGCGTGGGGTCGGCGAGGGGGAGGCGGTCGAGGGCGGCGTGGAGGGCGCGGGCGGCCCCGGCAAGGGTGCTGCCGGTGTCGCCGTCGCCGGACTTGGCGTCGAGGAGGTTGAGGTCGGATTCGACGGCGATGAGGGCCTTGCAGCACCGCTCGATCAGGGCGCGGCGGGCGGGATGGGCGGATGGCACCGGCTGGATGGGCGCGAGGCCGTCTGGGAGGGGGCGAACGGCGACGGCGCCGAAGGGAGAGAGGCCGGGCCAGGCATGAGGGGCGACGGGGGCGGCGAGGGAGGTGACCTGCGCGTGGTCGACGGAGAGGAGCGAGACCGAGAAGCCGTGCATGTCGAGCGAGGTCATCAGGGGCGCGGGGCCGATCATCCATTTGACGCGTCCCCCAAGGGGCGAGCGGGCGAGTTCTTCGGCGAGGACCGACATCTCCAACGGCGTGGTGGAGCCGAGGTTGTTGAGGAGGGCGACGTGGTCGCCGCTGCCGGTGTGGGGCAGGAGCTTTTCGGCCACCATCTGCATGGCCGACCGCGCGCCGGAGAAGTCGACCTGTTCGATCCCGGCCTCGCCGTGGATGCCGAGGCCGAGTTCGGCTTTTCCGGCGCTGATGCGGTCTTCCTTGGGTGAGCCGGGGACAGTGCAGGTGTCCAAGGACATGCCGATGGAGATGGCACCCTTGATGACCTGCGTCGCGGCGGCGGTGATGGTGTCGAGGTCGGCCCCGGATTCGGCCATCGCCCCGGCGATCTTGTGGACGAAGAGGGTTCCGGCGACGCCGCGGGCCTGTGGGAGCTCGGGCAGCGCGATGTCGTCGTCGACGATGACCATGCTGACCTTGAGCCCGAAGGCGCGCGCCCGTTCGGCGGCGAGGCCGAAGTTCAGGCGGTCGCCGGTGTAGTTCTTGACGATCAGGAGGCAGCCGGCCTTGCCGGTGACGGCGAGGATGCCTGCGAGGACAGCGTCCACGGAAGGCGAGGCGAAGACGTCGCCGCAGACGGCGGCGGTGAGCATCCCTTGGCCGACGAAACCGGCGTGGGAGGGCTCATGGCCGGAGCCGCCGCCGGAGACGAGGGCGACCTTGGAACGGTCCCAGTCGGTGCGGATGACGACGCGGATATGGGGGTAGCCGTCCAGGCGGGCGAGCTTGCCGCCGGAGGTTCTGAGGAGGCCGTCGATGGCTTCGGTGACGAGGCTCTCGCGCGAGTTCATGAACTGTTTCATGGGGTTGGCCTTTCAGATGCGGGTTCCGGTGGCGTCGAACCAGAGGGGGTTGTGGGGGCGGATGTTCAGGGTCTGACCGGGTTTGAGGGCGGTGTGGGGTTCGGTGAGGGTGATGAGGCTGTGGGGCCCGAGGGCGAGGTGCAGGCGGGTCTGGTCGCCGAGGTGTTCCACCCTTTGGATCGTCGCTGGCTGGCCGTCGCCGACGTGGATGTGTTCGGGGCGGAGGCCGATCTGGGCGGCGTTGGCGGGCGCGCCCGGGAAGGCATCGGCGGGCAGGAGGTTGATGTGCGGCTGGCCAAGGCGGGAGGCTACGTAGGTGGAGACGGGGTTTTCGTAGATCTCGCGCGGGGTGCCGAACTGGACCAAGCGGCCGTGGTCGAGGACGCCGACATGGGTGGCCATGGTCATCGCTTCGATCTGGTCGTGGGTCACATAGAGGAAGGTGGCGGCGAGGTCGTGGTGGATGCGTTTCAGCTCGATCCGGAGGTCGGCGCGAAGCTTGGCGTCAAGCGAGGAGAGGGGTTCGTCCATCAGGTAGATGCGGGGGTTGCGGACGAGGGCGCGGCCGATGGAGACGCGCTGCATTTCTCCCCCGGAGAGGGCCGTGGCCTTGTTGTCGAGCTTGTGGGGGATGCGTAGGACCTCGGCCACTTCCTGCACGCGCTTGGTGATGTCGGCTTCGGGCATCGCGATCATGGGGGAGCGCAGTGGGAAGGCCAGGTTGTCGCGGACGGTGAGGTGGGGGTAGAGCGAGTATTGCTGGAAGACCATCGCCACGTCGCGCTGGGCGGGGGTGTCTTGCAGGACGGAGGCGCCGTCGATGCGGACGTCCCCGGCGTCGGGTTTGTCGAGGCCGGCGATAAGTCTCAGCGTCGTGGTTTTGCCCGCGCCGGTGGGGCCGAGGAGGACGACGAAGGCTCCCGAGGGGATGGTCATGGTGACGTCCTGCAGGGCCTGGGTGGCACCGTAGGACTTGGACAGGTGGGAGAGCTGGACCTCAGCCATGATGAACCCCGGCGTTGGCGGCGGTGCGGAAGGCGCGGCCGGTGGTGGCGTCAAAGAGGGAGAGGCGGGGGGCGGAAAGTTTGAGGCCGGTGAGGTCTCCCGGTTTCGCCGGGGCGGTGGAGGGAGTGCGGGCCTTCACGGGGCCGAAGGGGGT
>JBJTSJ010000208.1:0-2888 GCA_046076605.1 Tabrizicola sp. | reverse complement strand
GGCCGACCGGGCCATTGATGCCCGCCGGGCCGAGGGAGGGAAGACGCCCCCCGACCTCCTCGACCTCTTGATGGCAGGCTCCGACCCCGAAAGCGGCCGCCAGATGACGACGTCGGAACTCCGCGACAACCTGCTGACCTTCATCGTCGCAGGGCACGAGACGACGGCGCTGACGCTGTCCTGGGCCCTCTACCTCTGCGCCTTCGACCCTGCCGCCCAGGCCGCCGCGCGGGCTGAGGCTCAGGCTGCGCTCGGCGACCGGTCAGCCACCGTGGCGGACCTCCCTCACCTACCCCTTGTCCGTCGCATCGTGGACGAGGCCCTGCGCATGTACCCCCCAGCCGCCTTCCTGTCGCGCACCGCGATGGCCGCTGACACCCTTTGCGGCCGCGAGGTTCGCCCCGGCGATACGGTGATCCTGCCGATCTACGCTTTGCACCGGCATCGACTGTTGTGGGAAGACCCCGACGCCTTCCGCCCCGACCGTTTCGCCGATCCAAAAGCCGTGCCACGATTCCAGTACCTGCCCTTCGGCGACGGCCCTCGCATCTGCATCGGCGCAAGCTTCGCCCTGCAAGAGGCTGTGATCGTTCTCGCCACCCTCCTCGCCCGGTTCCGCTTCACCCCCATCCCGGGGAAGGAACCAAAGCCGGTGATGATCCTCACCCTCCGGCCGCAAGGCGGTGTCTGGCTGAAGGTGGAGCGGGCCTGAGCCTCGCAGTGCGCCTTGGACTTCTCGTCGGGCGATGCCCAGCGAGGAGCTACGAAGTCGAACGACGAGCGGCCCGTCAGGTGAACCTGTTGTCCCGTGGGAACCCGCGCGGGGCCATCTTGCCGGCGCTGGCGCGGGCACCAGTCCATTCCAGAAGATCGACCTCCGTCCGGGTCCGCCCGGCGGCGTCTTTCCAAGACAGACCCTCGGCCTTGTTGAACGTCACCGCGTCCGACAACCCGCCGTCCTTGTACTTCTGCAACCGGACGCCCTTGCCTTTGGCCATCTCGGGCAGCTCGGCCAGCGGGAAAACCAGCATTTTCCGGTTGTCGCCGACTACGGCGATCATATCCCCGGCGACCGGCACGCAGACGGCGGTCTTGACGCCATCGCGGGTGGTCAGGACGGCTTTCCCGGCCTTGGTCTGCGCCACCAGCTCCTCGGACGGCACGATGAACCCGTCCCCGGCGCTGGAGGCCAAGAGGTACTTGACCCCCGCCTTGTAGACCAGAAGATCGGTGATCCCGGTGTCGTTCGGCAGGTCGACCATCAGCCGCACGGGTTCGCCCATCCCCCGCCCGCCCGGCAGGTTCGCGCCCAGAAGCGTGTAAAAGCGACCGTTTTCCGCCACGAGCAGGATCTTGTCCGTCGTCTCGGCATGGAAGGCAAAGCGCGGGCCGTCGCCGTCCTTGAACTTCTGTTCCGCGGCAAGGTCCACATGACCCTTCATCGCCCGGATCCAGCCCATCTTGGAACAGATCACCGTGATCGGCTCGCGGTCGATCATCGCCTCGTAGGGGATCTCCTCGACTTCGGTCGCGTCGGCGAACTGCGTCCGGCGCGCGCCAAGGGCCGTCCCCTTGCCATAGAGCTTCCGGACCTCGTCCAGCTCTTTCCCGATCCGCTTCCACTGCCGCCGCTCGCTGTCCAGAAGGTCGGCCAGATCGGCCCGTTCCTTCATCAGAGCATCGCGTTCGGCGTTCAGCTCCATTTCCTCCAGCCGCCGCAAGGACCGCAGGCGCATGTTCAGGATCGCCTCAGCCTGGACCTCGGTCAGCTGGCCCTCAGCCCCCTTGACCGGAGACTTGTAATCCTTTTCCGACGTCGCCCGGATGTGCGATTTCGACCAATCCTCGGCCATCAGCGCAGCCTTGGGGTCGTTGTCGTATCGGATAATGTCAATCACCCGGTCAAGGTTCAGGAAGGCGATCAGCAGGCCTTCCAGCACTTCAAGCCGCGCATCGATCTTCTCGATCCGATGCTGGGACCGCCGCCGTAAGACATCCCGGCGGTGATCCAGGAACGCCCGCAACACCTCTTTCAAGGAACAGACCTTCGGCACCTTGCCGTCGATCAGCACGTTCATGTTGAGGGAAAACCGCACCTCAAGGTCCGAGTTGCGGAAGAGGCTGCCCATCAGGACCTCGGCGTCCACGGTGCGCGACCGAGGCTCCAGGATCAGGCGGATATCCTCGGCGGACTCATCCCGGACGTCGGCCAGTAGCGGCACCTTCTTGATCTGGATAAGCTCGGCAAGCTTCTCGATCAGCTTCGACTTCTGCACCTGGAACGGGATCTCGGTGACCACGATCTGCCAGGTGCCGCGGCCCAAGTCCTCGACCTCCCACTTCGCGCGGGTGCGGAACGCGCCACGACCCGTGCGATAGGCCTCCAGGATCGACTCCCGAGGCTCGACGATCACCCCGCCCGTCGGGAAATCCGGGCCCGGCACCAAGGCCACCAGCGCCTCATCCGTCAACGCCGGGTCAGCCAGCAAAGCCTGGCAGCCGTCGATCAGCTCATCCAGGTTATGCGGCGGGATGTTGGTGGCCATCCCCACCGCAATCCCCGAAGACCCGTTCGCCAGCAGGTTCGGGAATGCGGCGGGCAGCACCACCGGTTCCTCAAGGCGCCCGTCATAGTTCGGGCGGAAATCGACGGCGGTCTCGTCGATGCCTTCCATCAACGCCTCGGCCGCCGCTGTCACCCGCGCTTCCGTATACCGAGACGCCGCCGGGTTATCCCCGTCGATGTTACCAAAGTTGCCCTGCCCGTCGACCAGCGGGTAGCGCATGTTGAAGTCCTGCGCGAGGCGGGCCATCGCGTCATAGATCGCGGTGTCGCCGTGCGGGTGATAATTCCCCATCACGTCGCCCGAGATCTTGGCCGATTTGCG
>JBJTSJ010000207.1:0-4434 GCA_046076605.1 Tabrizicola sp. | reverse complement strand
CATGGGCGACGCGACCCGGTTCAAAGGCGTCCAGCGTCTGCGGCTTGCCGGTCGCCACGTTGCAGAAGGTGCAGCCGCGGGTACAGATTTCGCCCATGATCATCATGGTCGCGTGGCCCTGCGACCAGCATTCGCCGACGTTGGGGCAGCCGGCCTCCTCACATACCGTCACTAGTTTCTTTTCGCGCAAGATGTCGCGGGTCTTCTTGTAGCCCTCGGAGGTGGGGGCCTTCACCCGGATCCAGGCGGGCTTTTTCGGCTGGGCATTGTCGGGGCGATGCGCCTTTTCGGGGTGACGTCCTTCAGGAATCTTGAGGTCGCGCACGGAAATTTCCCCCTGACCGCGTGGCTGCCCCTCAGATAAGCCGAATTCAAGCGCAAGGCAACGCGATGAGCCG
Source organism: Tabrizicola sp. (assembly GCA_046076605.1). Classification (GTDB taxonomy): domain Bacteria; phylum Pseudomonadota; class Alphaproteobacteria; order Rhodobacterales; family Rhodobacteraceae; genus Tabrizicola. The sequence goes on along the minus strand of JBJTSJ010000207.1, from coordinate 4,036 downwards.
GTCGGACCGCGCCGCAGCCCCTTGCGCGCTGTGCAATGCGGGAGTGTGAGTTGATGTCGAAGACGTTTGTCGCCGAAGTGATCGGAACCGCGATCCTGGTGCTGTTTGGCTGCGGCGCGGCCGTGCTGATGGGGGCCGAAATCGGCATGACCGGGATTTCGCTGGCCTTCGGTCTGGCAATCGTGGCGGCGGCCTACGGGATCGGGCCGATCTCGGGGGCGCATCTGAACCCGGCGGTCAGTCTGGGCGCGTTCCTGGCGGGGCGGATGAACGGATCGTCGCTGGCCGCCTACGTATTGGCGCAGCTGGTCGGCGCGGTCATTGGCGCGGGGGTCTTGTACCTGATCGCCTCGGGCAAGGCGGGCTATGACATCACGGTCAACGGGCTGGGCCAGAACGGCTATGGCGCGGGCTATCTGGGGGAATACTCGCTGACCTCGGCATTGGTGTTCGAGGCGGTGATGACCTTCCTCTTCGTGACGGTGATCCTTGGCGTGACACAGGACGGCGCGCCCTCCGAGCTGGCCGGTCTGGCCATCGGCCTGACCCTGGCAGCGATCCACCTGGTTGGCATCACGGTGACCGGAGTTTCCGTCAACCCGGCGCGGTCGTTCGGCCCTGCCCTCTTCGTCGGTGGCCAGGCAATGGCGGACCTCTGGGTCTTTATCGTGGCACCGCTTGCCGGTGGGGCGCTGGCCGGTGTTTTGCACCGGATGGGAGTTACGCGCGCCGCCTGACCCGGGCCTGGTGCGCGTTCCGGGGGCGGGGAAACCCCGGAAGAAGGGGGGATGCCGGTTGCGGCGTCCCCCCTTCCGCTTTTTTGGAGCGCTTGATGCGGATCAAGGCGCGACCCTTTCCGTAGGGGCATCAGGAACCTAACTACTGAGGCGATGATGTCCGCTGCCGAACTCTCTGTTGCCGTTCTTTTGCTGCTCCTGACCCCGGGGCCGACCAATTCGCTGGTCCTGGTGGCCGGGGCTGAGCGGGGATGGACGGGTGCGATGCGCCTCGTTCCGGCCGAGTTGGCGGGGTATTTCCTGTCGGTGTTGCCGCTGAGCCTTTTCGGGGCGACGGTCCTGGCCAATCATGCGGGATTGCAAAGCGCGGTGACGCTGGCTGCGGCGGTCTGGGTGGCGGTGCTGGCGGTGCGGCTGTGGCAGCCGCTGACGATCGTCGGGGACGGCGTGTCGGTGGGCTGGCGGACGCTGTTCGTGACGACAGCGCTGAATCCCAAGGCATTGATCTTCGGGCTGGTGCTCTTGCCCTCGCCCGACCGGCTGGGGCTGAACCTGGGGCTGTTTGCGGGGCTCGTTGTGCTGGTGGCGGCAGTCTGGGCCGCTGGCGGCGCAGTCCTGCGCAAGGGCGGGATCGGCCAGCCGCGCGCGCTTTTTCTCTTGTGGCGGCTTGCCTCGGTCTGGCTGGCGGCGATCTCGGTCGTGATGATGGTCCGTGGAGTGGGTGCCTAGCCGATCAGCGGGCCGGACTTGCCGTAGGTCTCCTCATAGTGGCGCCGCAGGCGCATCAGGGCGATGCGCAGGACGATCTTGCCCGACCGCGCGGCCCAGCCCATGCGTTTTTCGGCGACCTCCAGCCCTTCCAGAAAGCAGCAGCAGCGCAAGGCCACGTCGCCCAGGCCAGGGCCGAGGTCGCGAAGGGCGGCGGCGACGCGGGACCTGGCGGTCGAGGGACCTTCACCAATGCCGCTGTCGGGCTGGAAGGCGCCCCGGTCGCCACCGGTCAGGAATCGGTCCCAGTTCTGCGCCACGCGCGGACCCATCTGGGCCAGTTCGAAGTCCTCGCGCAACCGTTCGGCGGCGGCCACCAGTTCCGGTTCTAGGAAGGGCTTGCCGTCGCGGTCGCGGCGGCGGCCGAGGAGCGCGACCGGGCTTTCGGCCATGTTATAGCGGACGCGGCGGGGGCCTGCGTCGTCCATCACCTCACGGTCGCCCCAGACGCGGTGCTGGTCGCCGAAGGGGGTAGCAGCCTCGGCCATGCCTTGGCGGCGGCGGTCTTCGTCGTCCACCATCCGTTTCAGCGCCGCGCGGCCCGCCGAGGTAATCTCGTAGGTCGAGACGCGGCCGGGCTTGCGGCAGGTGACCCAGTCCTTGAGGGCAAAGGCATGGGCGACAGACCGTTCCAGCACGGCGGTGCGCAGGCTTTTTCCGTCGGGCAGTTCGCGGATCACCACGGCCTTGTCGAGATCGGGGGCAATGGCCATCACGGCGCTGGGTTCGGCGAGACGGCGCAGCACGCGCATCCCTTCACGCTGAAGCGCCTGTTCGTCGCAGACTTCGGGCTTGTCTTCTGGGGGGGTAAGGCGCGGGTGGACAGACATCGTCAGATCATCCTTATGGGCTGTTGCATCGGACTGGCGGGGAACAAGTCGAGAGATGGCGGCCAGCGCCTCGTCCATCAGCGGGTCCTCGCGGCGGTTTTCGAACCGACGGACCTGACGAAGGATGGTCGAGGCATGCAGACCTTCGCGCCGAGCCAACTCCCGTAGCGATGTGCCGTCTTCGGTATGATCCAGGTAGTGGCGCACAGCAGCAGGAAGCCAGTCGGGCAGGCTGGCGGCAGTCAATTCTGGCAATTCGGTCGTCCTGTATTTGTCCACAACCAGGCTGCAATGTGTCCAGCTTTGGACTTTTGCAACCTTGGGTGGAAATGGTTACCTGTTCGTTAAGCTTGCGGCTGGTCTCAACAATTCGATGAAATTCTTAAACTCTTCGGTAACCTCCGTGCGCTGCTTCGCCGTTTGCGCAACGCCCGGTTGTATTGGGTAAGGATGCCTCCGTCCAGCTACGGAGGATCCCCGATGACTGACTGTCGCACCCTGCTTGCAACCCTGCGCCGTCCCCGGCTTCTGATGCGCGCGGCCCGCTTTGGCCTAAGCGACTATCGCCGCGAACGTGACCTGCGCCGTTATGTCGACAGGGCGGGTTCGCCGGAAGAGACCGTGACCTCGCTGATGACGGTCGAGGCAGGACTGGAGAAGACGCGGATCGCCGGGGACGCGGCTTATTCGGTGTCGCGTCACATCGAGGTGCTGATCGCGATCATGGCCGAAGCGCAGTTCCTGCGCCGCGGCGAAATGGCATGAGCCAGGCAGAAAAGCAAAGGGGCGGATCATCCGCCCCTTTGTCGTTTCAGATGAAGGCGTCCGGCATTTCGGCCTTGCGCCGGGCCACATAGGCCTCAAGCGATTCCCGGATGCCGGGGTCAAGATCGGGGGCCTGATAGTCGGCCAGCTGCTTGCGGACCCGCTCGTTTGCCAGCGCCTGGGTGTCGCGACTGCCTTCCTCGGCCCAGGTCTGGAAGGGCTTGTAGTCCAGAAGGTCCGAACGCCAGAAGGCCGACTTGAAGTTCGCCTGGGTATGGGCGCAGCCGAGGTAGTGACCGCCGGGGCCGACTTCGCGGATCGCGTCCATTGCCTGGCCGTTGGTGTCGATCTGGATGCCCTGCGCAAGGTGGTGGAGCGTGCCCAGCTGGTCGGCGTCCATCACGAACTTTTCGTAGGACGAGACAAGGCCGCCTTCCAGCCAGCCGCAGGCGTGCAGCATGAAGTTCACACCGGCAAGCAGCGCCATGTTCAGGCTGTTCGCCGTCTCATAGGCAGCCTGCGCGTCGGGGAGCTTCGACCCGCAGAACGACCCGCCGGAACGGTAGGGCAGCCCCAGCCGCCGCACGAGTTGGCCCGCGCCATAGGTGATGTGGCTGGCTTCCGGCGTCCCGAAGGTCGGCGCGCCGGAGTTCATGTCGATCGAGGTCACGAAGGCCCCTGCGATCACCGGCGAGCCCGGGCGGACGAGCTGCGAGTAGCTTACGCCCGCAAGGATTTCCGCCAGCACCTGGGTCAACGTCCCGGCCACCGTCACCGGGGCCATCGCACCGCCAACGATGAAGGGCGAGACGATGGAGGCCTGGTTGTTGGCGGCATAGACCTCCAAGGCGCCCATCATGATCCCGTCGAAGACCATCGGCGAGTTGATGTTGATGAGGCTGGTCATCACGGTGTTCTGGTCAACGAAATCGGACC
>JBJTSJ010000206.1:0-2559 GCA_046076605.1 Tabrizicola sp. | reverse complement strand
GTGGCAGAGGCTGTTCAAGCCCACCTCGCCCGCACCTGAAGCGCCAAATTCCTTGCAAGGAATTTGGCGCTTCAGGTGCGGGCGAGGTGGGCTTGAACAGCCTCTGCCACGGCTTTCGGATGGGTCACAGGCAGCATATGGCCTGCATTCTGAACCACGACGCGTGTAGATTGCGGAAAGCGAGCAGCGAGGGTGGTCTGGATCACCGAAACGCTGCGGGGACTGGAAGCGCCTTCCAGAAGCGTCACGGGGCAAGGAAAGCCCTCCAGTCCACCGGGCCGTAAGATGCCAGCTGCGTCGCGTGCCAAGACATCCGTCGAAAGCGGTACCAGCGCAATTCTTTCAATGATATAGTCACGCTGGTGCTCAGGCAAATCCGACAGCCGGCCGCCCGTGCCCCAGAACCCATGAAATGCCCAAGCTGCACCCTCCGGATTGTCGGGCAGGCAGCCTGACACTCTTTGGTCGAGCAAAGCGATCTCTGCAAAGGCGTCGGTTCCACGTCCGGCGGCGAAGAGGACGGGTTCAATCAGCACAAGGCTCCGCACAAGATCCGGCCGTTCCAAAGCAAGACGCAGCGCCACCGTACCGCCGAAGCTATGGCCGATCAGGTCTATCGGCCGGCCTTTACCCAGTCGTTCACTCATTTCTATCGCGACATCAGTGGCCTGACGGTGGAAAGGTGCTTGCCCGTTCCAAGCCGCGGACTGTCCATGCCCGATGGCGTCAGGCGCTGACAGATCAACGCCGTGAAGCATCCGGGCCATGCCAGCCCAGACCCCCGCATGCGCCAGCATGCAATGCAGGGCCAGGACCGGGCGGTCCCCGCCTTGCTCCCAAACCCGCCAATGGGTCAGTTGCCCGGCGAACCGTTCCGATGGCATTGCTCCCCCCTTTCTGTCCCAGAACCGTTAGCCTGTTCCGGCCCCTCCCAGCAACCCGAAGGCAAACTTAGCCGCCGCCGCCCCTTTGCCTGCCCCGCTGCCAATGCTATCCCCGCGCCAGCCGATTCCGCCCGCAACCGGAGTGACCCATGCCCGCCATCACCGAACCGAAGCTCATCTCTGGCAACGGGAACATGCCGTTGGCGAAGTCGATCGCGCGGCGGATGTCGATGCACCGGGGGATGAGCGTCAACCTTGTCGATGCCCGGGTCGAACGGTTCAACGATCAGGAAATCTTCGTCGAGGTCTTCGAAAACGTCCGCGGCGAGGACATGTATGTCATCCAGCCGACCTCGAACCCCGCCAATGACAACCTGATGGAACTTCTGATCATGACCGACGCGCTGCGCCGGTCCTCGGCCAGCCGCATCACCGCCGTGATCCCCTATTTCGGCTATGCCCGCCAGGACCGCCGCGCCAAGGCACGCACGCCGATCACGGCGAAGCTTGTCGCCAACATGATCGAAACCGCCGGCATCGACCGCGTCCTGACGCTGGACCTCCATGCCGCGCAGATCCAGGGTTTCTTCGACATCCCCGTCGACAACCTCTACGCCAGCCCCGTCTTCGCGCTCGACATCGAACACCATTTCAAGGGACAGATGGAGGACCTGATGGTCGTCTCGCCCGACGTGGGCGGTGTGGCCCGCGCGCGGGAACTGGCCAAGCGGATCAACGCCCCCCTTTCCATCGTCGACAAGCGGCGCGAGAAGGCGGGCGAGGTGGCCGAGATGACGGTGATCGGCGACGTCAAGGGCCGCAAGTGCCTGATCGTGGACGATATCTGCGACACTGCCGGGACGCTGTGCAAGGCCGCCGAGACCCTGATGCAGGCCGGCGCGACCGAGGTTCACAGCTACATCACCCATGGCGTGCTGTCCGGCCCGGCGATTGAACGGGTGGCGAAGTCTGTCATGAAGTCGCTGGTCATCACCGACAGCATCGAACAGGGTGACAAGCTGAACGCCGCCAAGAATATCCGCGTCGTCCCGACCGCGCCCATGTTCGCGCAAGCCATCCTGAACATCTGGGGCGGCATGTCGGTTTCCAGCCTGTTCGAAACCGAAACCCTGACGCCGATCTACGAAGGCTTCTACCCCCGCGGCTAACTCGTTTTCATTGATAACTGGGTGACTGGCGGGATCCTTGAGACGCGTGTCTGGCAACTTGCGCGTTGGTTCTCGAGGTAACGAAAAACCGATTCGAGCTGACGATGCTAAACCACGTCCCAGTCGTCTTCGTCCCGAACCGTCCCGATCGCCATCCAGTCCGCACGGACGCGGGCAACCTTCGTATCGCCCCAAGTCTTGAAAACAATGTGAAAGCCCTTGGGTGTGATGTTTTCAGCAGTAATGTCGGCGCGCGAATTGGCCTGATGGTCCATGTCCCACATCAAAATGCTGACCTGAACAGCAGGAACATCGGTGAAAGCCGTCTTGAACGTCACGTGAAAACGGCTTTCGCGGTTGCCGTTGCCGGTCCACATCAACCCGCCATCCGCGAAGTCGGAAAAAAGCACGCGCGTACCCTGTTGGATACCGATGCCCGGTCCGAAACGCTTCATCTGATGACCTCCAGTTTCGCGTGAAATACCGGCAGATTTTGTCACAATCGA
>JBJTSJ010000205.1:0-3675 GCA_046076605.1 Tabrizicola sp. | reverse complement strand
CCTCGGCCATCGCCATCGCGGCGGGAAGGGCTGCGCAGCCAGCATGGCCCTTGGTCAGGCGGTGGCCGTCGTGGGCGTCATAGGCGTCGATTGTCATGCCACCCGCAAGCGCCGCCCCTGCAGGGCTGACCTTGCGGCCATCCATCAGCAACCGCGCGGGGGTGCTGCCGGGGGCGAACTGGTCGGCGGCATGGTCACAGATGATCCGGGCCAGGCGGGTGCCGATGCCTCCGGTTGCAACGCCCAGTAGGTCGACAAGGAAATCGCGGGTGCGGTCCTGCACCGGGGCGGGAACGTCCTGCCAGCAGAGGCCATGGATGAAGTCGGTCAGCTGCATGGCGCGATCCTTGAAGGTTTAGGCAAGAGTGTCCGCCAGCCCGAGGGCCGCTTCAAGCTCGTGATGTTGCGGCAGGGGGGCGGTCACTTGGCGCCCGTGGTTCAGCACGATCCGGTCTGCCTGATCGCGGGCGAGGACGGTGTTCAGGCTGCGGGACTGGAAGATGACCAGATGGGCAGGCAGGCCCACGCCGATGCGGCCGAGGTCGGGGCGGCCGATCAGGTCGGCGGGGGTGCGGGACGCCATGGCAAGGCTGCCGGTCAGCGGCTCGTCGGCCTGAAAGATGCGGATCGCCTGCTTCAGCGTGTCCAGCATGTCGTGGTCGCCGTAAGCGAACCAGGCGTCGCGGCAATTGTCGCCGCCGATGGCCAAGGGCAGACCAGCCGCGCGGATTTCGTTGGCAGCCGTGACGCCGCGCCAGCGCGGGGTGCGGCCAGGCTTGCGGTCCATCAGGTACATCATCGGGGTCGGCATCGAGACGAAGGCGAGGTCGGCTTCTTTCGCGAGGGCCAGCGTCTGGTCGATCACCTCGGGCGACATCAGCGAGAGGTTTACGCAATGGCCAAGGACCACCCGGCCCTGAAAGCCCGATCGCAGACGGGCGCGGGCTATCTCGGGGATGGTGAAGGCGGAGAGGTCCTCGGTCTGGTCGACATGCAGGTCGACGTCGAGGCCGCGTTCCTTGGCAAGGGCGAAAAGCCGGTAGAGGGCATGGGCCAGCGCGTCGTAGGTGCCGTTCTCGCCCCGGTCGAGCGTATCGGTGACGCCGCCGAGGATACCACCCATGTCGGCGGCAAGATCGGCGAGGGCCCGGGCGTCTTCTCCGACCCAGGCCTCCATCGCGCAGATGGTGACACCTTGCAGGTCAACCTTGCCCGACCATTTGCTGCGCAGCCGGTCCAGCGCCCGCCAATGGTGCTGGGAATAGGCCAGCGTTTCGCTGTCGACATGGCTGCGGAGTGCGGCGACCCCGTGGGCGTAGGCGCAGGCGATGCCGAACTCCATACGCAGGTCGAGGTCAGCGTCGGTCCACCGCGGCCAGTCCTTCTCGGTCAGGGAGAAGCCGCCGTGGATGGTGCCATCGGGCCGGACGCGGGGGATGGCGTGGCCGCAGTCAAGGTGTGTGTGCATGTCGATGAAGGCGGGCCAGAGGTGGCGGCCCTGAAGGTCGACAAGCGGGCCAGCGTCGGGGGCGGTGCCAGCGGGGAAGAGGCCCGCGACGCGGCCCCGGTCGAGGAGGACGTCGAGGAGGAGCGCGCCTTCGGCGTCCTGACGTGCCCCGGGCAATGGTGTCACGACCAGCTCGGCCGGGACGCGCGCGTTGGTGAGGGCAAGGCGAGGGGTGTCCGGAATGGACAGTCGGTGGTCTAGCATTCGGTATCCGTGCCCCTTGCCTTGCCTCTGGTCCGCTCAGAACCCGGCCTTGATCTGCTCGAAGGTTTCAAGCTGCCGTTCCCGCTGGTCGAGATCGAACGGAAGCTGCGGCAGGGTCGGCCCGTTGATCGGCCCGAGGCCCGCGGCATCCAGCACCGCCGGATCAATCAGCTTCATGCCCGCGGCGTTGGCGTGGCCGTAGCCGATGTTGGTGACCAGAACCTCGGCCGCTTCGGGTCGGATCCAGGAGTTGACGTAGTCATAGGCCTTGTCCTCGCTGCCCTTGCCGTTCTTGAGGTTCACAAGGCCGCAGAACCAGGTGGTCACGCCTTCCTTGGGGGTGCGCTGGTAGCCGACGGGGAAGCCTTCCTTCTGCAGGATCGACAGGCCATCCGGCCAGGACCAGGCGACCTGAACCTCTCCCGATTTCATCAGTTGGGCCATTTCGGTCGAGGAGTTCACATAGGCGCGGACGCCGGGATGCACCTTGCGCAGCCAGTCGGCGGCGGCGTTGAATTGGTCGTCGGTGACCTTGGTCCAGTCGGTGACGCCGGTGGCCAGATAGGCCAGCGCCCAGACATCGTCCGAGGCGTTGGGCATGGTGATCTTGCCGGCGTACTTCGGGTCGGTGAAGACCTGGAGCGTCGAGACATCCTCGGCCGGGACGGTTTCGGTGTTGTAGGCGATCGCGGTGGCGCCCCAGTCGGCGGGGATGATCCAGACCCCGGCCTCGTCCTGGATGACGGGCGAGGCGAGGAACTCGGGCATGATGTTCTTGAACTCGGGGATGCGGGAGATGTCCCAGGGTTCGATCAGGTCCATCTCGCGGTACTTCGGCACCATCTGGGCGCAGGGGTGCGAGACGTCGGCGCCGAAGCCGGTGGTGGCTTTCTGGAAGGTTTCGTCATCCGAGGTGACGAAGGCATAGGTCGGCCGGTCGCCGTGTTTCTCCTTGTAGGGGGCGTACATGCCTTCGGCGTCGAAGCCGGGCCAGTCGGTGACGATCAGTTCGGGGTCATCGGCCTGGGCGGCAAGGGGAAGCGACAGGACCAGGGATACGGACAGAAGCAGGCGGGTTGTCTTCATGGCAGATCTCCTTGGCCCGTCGGGATCGCGGGGCGCGGTGGCAGGGTGCGAAGGCGGCGGGTGCCGCCTTCGGGGTTTCGGTGGGGAATGCTCAGGCTTCGAGCCAGACACCGGCCAGATCCAGCTCGAAGGTCTGGTGCACCCGGTGGCCTTTCACCTTCGGAGAAGAGTGCGCATAGACGTTCTGCCAGTAGGGGTTGATCAGCACGCCGTCGCCCTGCAGCATCGCCTGAAGTTCGGCCATGATCGCGCGGCGCGCCTCGACATCTGCCGTGGCCAACGCGGTGGCAAGCTTGGCGTCGAAATCGGGGTTGGCGTAGCCGCTTTCGTTCCAGGCCTCGCCCGAGCGGTAGGCCAGCGCGTAGACCTGAACCCCCAGGGGACGCATGTTCCAGTTCGTCATCGAGAACGGGTACTTGGTCCAGTCGTTCCAGAAGGTCGCCCCGGGGATCACCGTCCGCTTCATCTTGATGCCGGCATCGACGACCTGGGCGGCAATCGCGTCGCAGGAGTTCTGGTGGTAGTCCTGGTCGACCGAGATCAGGTCGAACTCGTAATCCGCCATGCCGGCCTCTTGCAGCAGGGCCACGGCCTTGGCCGGGTCGCGGCTTTGCTTCGGCAGTTCCGCATATTCCGGGTGGATCGGGCTGACGTGGTGGTTCTCGGCCACGGTTCCAAGGCCCGAAATCCCAAGCTCCAGCACCTTGGCGTTGTCGACGGCGGCCTGGATCGCCAGACGGACGCGCTTGTCGGTGTAGGGTTCCTGCCCCACATTCATCCGGGCGACGACGGTGTTCGCGGTTGCGATCTCGTGCCGCGTCAGTCCCAGAGAATCCAGCATTTCGAGGAAATTCTCGCCCGACTGCTGGTTGAGGTCG
>JBJTSJ010000204.1:0-2799 GCA_046076605.1 Tabrizicola sp. | reverse complement strand
GGTCGAGGCGTTGATCGCATCAAGAAGCGCCGCCGGTTTGCCCGGTGCGGCATCGTTTGGCCGGTGGATCACCCGCACGAAGGGAAAGCGCGCCGCGAAGTCATCGGCAATCGCGCCGGTCCCATCGCGTGAGCGGTCGTTGATGACGATCACCTCGTACCGGTCGGGCGGATAGTCCACCCTGGTCAGGCTGTCGAGGCAACCGTGGATCACCCGCTCTTCATTGTGGGCGGGGACGATCACCGTCACCTTCGGCAGGTTGGCATCCGCGATTGATGGGCTTTGCGCCCCCCCCCCGACCGAAGTGAAACAGCAGGGTCACCACCACCTGACGGACCAGCACCATCAGGGCCAAAAGGGTGCTTGCGACGTTCCAGAAAACCAGAAGGGCGGCTGCAACCCCCGTCATAGGCCGAGTTTGAAGCCGATGGATGCGCCTTCCAGATCGTACAGATCGGTATCGACAAACTCACCCCGGAGGATGACTTCGGCGTTGTCCGAGACCCGGTAGGACAGGAATGGCTTGAAGGCCGTATAATCGTTGTTCACCGCCGAAAGTGGCGCCAGGTCATAGGAAATCCGGCCGAAGCCAAGCTCGGCCCCGATGTTCAGACCGCCCGGCGAGACCAGCGTTGCGACGGCGGCCACGTCATAACCCATGTCGGCCGATCCGCTGGGTTCGGTCAGCGTCGCGCCAAGCTGGGTGACGATGAAGGATCCGTTGGCCATTGCGGGGAAGTACTTGACAACTTCGCCGCTGACACTGGTGGACGAGACGCCGCCTTCGTATCTGGCCCGGCTCAGCTCGATATCGTAGATCGTGCTGTCGTTGGCGTTGAAGCGGTAGCCGACGGCATATTTCCAGTCAGGTGCTGCGCCGATGTCGGAATCGGAATGTTCCAGCAGAATGCGGAGCTTGCCCGCCCCGGTCGAGAATTCCGTGCCGACGCCTACCGAGGTGACCTTTTCCTCACGATCCTGCTTGGTGACATCCAGCAGGATCGCGGTGCCCGAACTTAGCACAAAGCGCGAATTGAGACCGATGAAGTCACGATCCGAATAGCCATTGGTCACATCGATTGAACCGAAGGTCAGCTGGACAAAACCCGTATCCTGCGCATTGGCGACCGCCGCCAGGGGCAGAAACGTGCCAAGAAGAAGCGCCTGCTTGAGTGCTCTGCTCATTTTTCTCTCCGGCCGGAAGCGTATCCAATTTTGGCCACCGATACCCTATTCCCGCTCTGGGAGAAAGACCAATCGCGCCCCGCAACCGCAGCTTTGCCGGCCGTATAGCTTTCTTGCATCAAGTGGCCCTGCACCTGCAGTCACCGGAATTTGTTAATACTTTTGTCCTGGGCCCACTGTGGACCAAGGTGGTGAAGGATTGGCTAATTCGGTCGGCTTCATCCGGGCTGGACGATGGAGCGAGAGCCCACGCACAACCAGGAAATGAACGAGATCCCGACAGCGCGTGCGGTCAGTCAGACCAGCATGCCACCGTCACTGTCATCGCCCGCTTCTTCCAGAAGCCGGTCAATGTCGGGGATCGTCACATGGCGGTTGCCTTCCAGGCTGATCACGCCGTCCCGTTTCAGCGCGCTGATCTGGCGGCTGACGGTTTCCAGCGTAAGCCCCAGGTAATCCGCCATTTCCTCGCGCGTCAGGGGCAAGTCCACCGACAGCGCGCCCGAGGCCCGGCGCAGATGCAGGGCGGCATCCCGCCGCGCGATGATCGAGATCAGCGAGGCGATCTTTTCCCGCGCAGTCTTGCGGCCCAGAAGCAGCATCCATTCCCGCGCGGCGTCCAGTTCGTCCAGCGTCATCTCCAGCAGGCGCTGGGCGACATGGGGGGTAGTCGACATCAGGTCTTCAAACGGCTTCTTGCGGAAGCAGCACATGACCAGGTCGGTCGTCGCGGTCACGTCGAAGGCAGCCGTCGCGCGTCCGGGCCGACCGACGAAGTCCGAAGGCAGCAGAAGGCCGACCATCTGGCGGCGGCCGTCTTCCATTGTCTGGGTCAGGGTCGCAATCCCGCTGACCACGGACCCCACGAATTCCATCCGGTCGCCGGACCAGATGATCGTCTGTCCGGCCTGGAAACTGCGGTAGTACTTGATCTGCTCCAACCGGCTCAGCTCGTCGGTATCGCAACGCGCGCAGACCGCGCGATGACGGATCGGGCAATCGCCGCACTGGATGTGGACGGAATGCTCGTTCATCAAAGCTGCCTCATGTTGATTTGCATCAAGGTGCACCCCCACCTTGATACCTATCCTAGACCCATGAGCCATGACCCGCAACTCGCCCGCCTTGGGCTATTCGACGCACGCGTGCCCCGGTACACGTCCTATCCGACGGCACCGCAATTCGGGCCTGATGTGGGGCCGCGCGACTTTGTCGACTGGGTCGAGGCCATTCCCGAAAGCAGCGAGATTTCGCTGTACCTGCACGTCCCCTTTTGCCGCAGGCTTTGCTGGTTCTGCGCCTGTCGGACGCAGGGCACCGCCTCGGACGAGCCGGTGCGGGCCTATGTCCAGACGCTGAAGGCCGAGCTTGCCCTCTTGCGCAACCATCTGCCGCGGGGCGTGACGCTAAGCCGGCTGCATTGGGGCGGGGGCACGCCGACGCTGTTGTCCGGTGATCTGATCCGGGACCTTGCCGATACCATCCTGCAGGTCGCGCCCCTTGCACCGGGTGGCGAGTTTTCCGTCGAGATCGACCCGAACGAGATCGACGATGACCGGCTGGACGCCCTGGCCGCGTCGGGCATGAACCGCGCCTCGATCGGGGTGCAGGACT
>JBJTSJ010000203.1:0-2604 GCA_046076605.1 Tabrizicola sp. | reverse complement strand
CGGAGTGGCAGGCGCAAGAGGGGAAGGTGAACCCCGAGACGATGCCGTTTACCCGCACCGCGAACTCGGCCATCGACAAGGTCGCGCCGCAGTTCGACGCGGTGGCGGCGATGTTGGCGGAGTATGGCGGGAGTGACCTTCTGTGCTACCGCGCCGAAGCGCCTCCCGACCTTGTGGCGCGGCAGGCCGAGGCCTGGGACCCGATCCTGGTCTGGGCGCTGGAGCGGTTCGGGGCGGATCTTTTGGTGACGTCCGGCGTGATGCATGTGGCGCAACCGCCGGAGAGCCTGGTCGGGCTGCATCGCCGGGTCGCGGGGATGAGCGCCTTTCAGCTTTCGGCCTTCCACGACCTGGTGGCCCTGTCCGGTTCGCTGGTGCTGGCGCTGGCGGTGACGGACAGGCGGGTGACGGCCGAGCAGGCCTGGAGCCTGTCGCGGATCGACGAGGACTGGCAGATTTCGCTGTGGGGCGAGGACGAGGAAGCGGCCGAAATCGCGGCGCTGAAGCGTGCGGCCTTCCTGCAGGCGGACCGATTCTATGGATTGTGCGGGTAACAACTTTGCCCAAAGACTGTGCAGGGCGGGGTGGGAAGGCGGTTTGCCTGCCACAACCTTGCGAAAACAAGCGTTTTTCCTGAATCCTGCAGTGCCCGCTTGACCAACAAAAGCGCTTTCGCCGAAACTGGCCCGCAGTGGGAGGCAATCCTTCTGCAACATCGGGGCGCGATCCGCTCGCGCCGCAAAAAAGAACTGGCCCAAGAAGGCCACTTACTCAGGAAGAGGTAAGAATGAAAAAATCCGTATTCTTCGGCGCGCTCGCGGCCACCACCCTGGTCTCGGGGATGGCGATGGCTGGCACCCTTGATGACATCAAGGCGCGCGGCGAGCTTCTGTGCGGGTCGAACACCGGTCTGACCGGCTTTGGCGCGCCGGATGCGAGCGGCAACTGGACCGGCTTCGACGTTGACCTGTGCCGCGCCGTCGCGGCTGCGGTTTTCGGCGATCCGACCAAGGTGAAGTTCGTCCCGACCACGGGCGAAACCCGCTTTACCGCGCTGCAGTCGGGCGAAGTCGACCTGCTGGTCCGCAACTCGACCTGGACTGCGTCGCGTGACAGCGAACTGGCCTTGGATTTCGTGGCGGTGAACTACTACGACGGCCAGGGCTTCATGGTGAAGAAGGACCTGGGTGTTTCCTCGGCCAAGGAACTTGATGGCGCCACCGTCTGCATCCAGACCGGCACCACCACCGAACTGAACCTGGCTGACTTCTTCAAGCAGAACAACATCAGCTACCAGCCGGTCACCGTGGCCGACGACTCGGAAGCGCAGCGCCAGTACCTGGCCGGGGCTTGCGACGCCTACACCACCGACGCCTCGGGCCTGGCCGCCAGCCGCGCGACCATGCCGGATGCCGAAAACCACGTCATCCTGCCGGAAATCATCTCGAAAGAGCCGCTGGGCCCGGTCGTTCGCCATGGCGACAACAACTGGGGCGACGTTGTCCGCTGGACCTACTACTCGCTGTTGATCGCCGAGGAGAAGGGCATCACCCAGGCCAACGTCGAGGAAGTTCTGGCGTCGACCGCTGACGAAGAAGTCAAGCGTCTGCTGGGCGCTTCGGGCGACATGGGCGTGAAGTTCGGCCTGGACAACGCCGCGTTCAAGAACGCGATCATGGCCGGCGGCAACTATGGTGAGATCTTCGCGCGCAACATCGGCGAAGGCACCTCGATCAACCTGGCCCGCGGCCTGAACGCGCTGTGGACCCAGGGCGGCCTGCAGTACGCTCCGCCCTTCCGTTGATCAGACCTTTGGGGGTGCCTTCGGGCGCCCCCGTTTCTTCTTCAAGACAATAACCTTGTCTGGCCTGAGGCTTGACCTCGCCGTCACCGGAAACTCGGGACCGCCAGCGGGAAACAGGGGGTAGCCATGGCAATGGCAACGGACGTGCCGAAGGACAGCTTTCGGCTCTCGATGCTTATCTACGATACGCGGTACCGGTCCTACACGATCCAGCTGGTCGTGCTGGTGCTGTTTGCGCTGGCGGTGGCCTGGCTTCTGAACAACACGGTGCAGAACCTGGCGGCGCGGGGGAAGGAGTTCAACTTCACCTTCCTGTGGCAGCGCGCGGGCTATGACATTGGCCAACAGCTGATCCCCTATACCAACGACAGCACGCATTTCCGCGCGCTGCTGGTGGGTCTGATCAACACGCTGGTGGTGGCCTTCTTCGGCTGCATCTTCGCGACGATCCTGGGGGTTCTGATCGGCGTCTTGCGGCTGTCGATGAACTGGCTGGTCAGCCGTTTGATGACGGTTTACGTTGAGATGTTCCGCAACGAGCCGCTGCTGCTTTGGATCCTTCTGTCCTATGTGATCCTGTCCGAGACGACGCCCCAGCCACGCGACTTCCGCGTGACCGATGAAATGGTTGCCGCCGGGCAGGAACCTGCGGCGTCGATGATGTTCTTTGACACGGTCGCGGTGACGAACCGGGGGACGAACATCCCGTCGCCGTTGTTCGACCGGGGGCTTCCGACGGTTGACCTGGGGTTCATCTCGCTGAACCTGACCTTCTGGGCCATCGTTGCGGTGATCGCCGG
>JBJTSJ010000202.1:0-2654 GCA_046076605.1 Tabrizicola sp. | reverse complement strand
ACCAGGATCGAGGGGTCGATGTCCAGCCCGGTGATTTCGCCCTTTGCGGTGGCGCGGGCTTTCACGAGACCGGCCCCGGCCTCGCCCGTGACGATGGTGCGGGCGAGTTCTTCCTGCATCTCGGCCAGTTTGCCCTGCATTTCCTGGGCAGATTTCATCATCTTGGCCATGTCGCCAAGCCCGCCCAATCCGCCAAAGCCCTTCAGCATGTCGTTCTCCGTCCGTTTCCCCTGAAATACGGGTTGCGGGGGCGGGGCGCAAGCTTAGGGGGTCGCGCGGAACAGCATTCGGCGGGGTTTGAACCCGGCGGCACGGAAGAAGGCGTGAGCGTCGGTGTTGGCCTCCCAGGTGTCGAGCATGATCTCGTCGGCTTGCAGGTCGCGGGCAAGCTGACGGGCGGCGTCAAGAAGGTCGCGGCCCTGGCCCTGGCGGCGGGCTTCGGGGGCCACGGCGATGTGGTCGACCATCAGGCGGCGGTAGCCGGGCGAGAAGATCGAGGGCTCGCGGGTGATGAGCTGGCAGAGCGCGTAGCCGGTGGCGGGGTCGCCCGCAAGGAAGGCGGTACAGGCGGGGTCAGTGAGGCGGTCCGCGAAGTAGGCGGCAAGGGCCTGCGGGTCGGGGTTCGGGAAGAACGCCTCCGGGTAATGCGCGGCGTGCCAGGATTGGACGTGGGTGTTCAGGCGGGCGAGGGTGGCCGCGTCGTCCAGGGTGGCGCGGCGGATCATTCCTCGAACGGGTCCCAGTCGTCGTCCGCCTCGGGTTCGGCGGTGGGCAGGGCGGCCTCGGCGGCGGCGGCGGTGATGGTTTCGGGCGAGCGGACTTCAGCAATCCGGGCGCCGGGAAAGGCCGAAAAGATGGCCTGCACCAGGGGGTTTCCCTCTGCCTCAGATCGGACGGCGGCCAGTTCCCGGTCGCGCTGTTCGGCGATGGTGGGTTTGCCGCCCGATGCCACGACCGACACCCCCCAGCGGGCCCCGGTCCAGCCCTGCAGGCGCTGGCCCAGCCTTGCGGCAAGGTCGGGCTTGGCGCCGGGGGCGGGCTCGAACTCGATCCGTCCGGGAGAATAGCGGACCAGACGAAGGCCCATCTCGACTTCGTTCAGCAGCAGCATGTCGCGCTTCTGGCGGATCAGCTCGACCACCTGGTCGAAGCTGGCATAAATCTGCAGCTGGCTTTCGGCCAGCGCGGGCGCAGCGGCGGTCATCGTCGGGCCGCGGCTGGGCGCGGAGTGCATGGGCGCCATGCGCGGGGAGTGGACTGTGCCGCCACCGCCAGCGGGCGCGCCGCCCGGCATCGGCGGGGGACGCGGGCTGTCCTGCAGCTTCTTCACCAGCGTTTCAGGGTCGGGCAGGTCGGCGACATGGGTCAGGCGGATCACCGCCATCTCGGCGGCCATCATGGCGTTGGGGGCCAGGGAGACCTCTTCGACGGCCTTCAGCAGCATCTGCCACATCCGGGTCAGTGCGCGCATTGGCAGGCGGCTGGCCATGTCCTGGCCGCGGCTCTGTTCGTCGGGGGGCGTCGTCGGGTCATCGGCCGAGGCCGGGTTGATCTTGATGACGGAAATCCAGTGCGTGATCTCGGCCAGGTCGCGCAGGACCGCCATCGGGTCAGCCCCGTCTGCATATTGGGCCGCGAGTTCGGACAGGGCCGAGGCCGCGTCGCCCTTCATGATGAGGTCGAAGAGGTCCAGCGTGCGGCCCCGGTCGGCCAGCCCCAGCATGGCGCGGACCTGGTCGCCTGTCGTCTCGCCCGCGCCATGGGCGATGGCCTGGTCCATCAGGCTCATCGCGTCGCGGACCGAGCCTTCGGCGGCGCGGGTGATAAGCGCGAAGGCTTCGGGGGCCAGTTTCGCGCCTTCCAGATCCGCCACCCTGGACAGATGCGCCATCATCACCTCGGGCTCGATCCGCTTCAGGTCAAAGCGCTGGCAGCGCGACAGGACGGTGACGGGGACCTTGCGGATTTCCGTGGTGGCGAAGATGAACTTCACATGCGCCGGGGGTTCCTCCAGCGTTTTCAGCAGCGCGTTGAAGGCCGCCGTAGACAGCATGTGCACTTCGTCGATGATGTAGACCTTGAACCGCGCCGAGGCCGCCCGGTAGTGGACGCTGTCGATGATCTCGCGGATGTCACCCACCCCGGTGCGGCTGGCCGCGTCCATCTCCATCACGTCGACATGGCGGCCTTCGGTGATGGCGCGGCAGGGCTCGCAGATGCCGCAGGGTTCGGTGGTGGGCCCGCCATTTCCGTCAGTACCGACGCAGTTCAGGCCCTTGGCGATGATCCGCGCCGTGGTGGTCTTGCCCACCCCGCGGACGCCGGTCATCACGAAGGCATGGGCGATCCGGTCCGCCGCGAAGGCGTTCTTAAGGGTGCGCACCATCGCCTCTTGCCCGATGAGATCGGCAAATGTCTGCGGGCGGTACTTGCGGGCAAGGACCTGGTAGGCTTTCTCGTCGGACATGGAACCCTCGTGGCTTGTGGGGGAGATTAGGGCGCGGGGGGCGGAAGGTCCACCGGGAAGGGACGCGATGGTCATTGCAGAGCTGACGGTCGGCGGGGGCGTGCTGGGATTGGGGCCGATGCCGGGGCGGGACGGGGACTATGCGCGCGACCTGGCGCAGTTGTTGCGTTGGGGGCCGGGGCTGGCG
>JBJTSJ010000201.1:0-11638 GCA_046076605.1 Tabrizicola sp. | reverse complement strand
GTGATCACCTTGACCTCGACCCGGCGGTTGCGGGGTTCGTTTTCAAGGGTGTCGATCAACAGCTCGGTCTCGCCATAGCCCTGGACGACCATGTTCTCCGGCGGGATGTCGAAGTACTCGGTCAGGGCCAGCGCCACCGATTCCGCCCGGCGGTCGGACAGCGCGAGGTTCATCGCCGCCTTACCGGTCGCGTCGGTGTGGCCTTCGATCAAGAAGACCTCGCGCGGGTTTTCGTCCAGCAGCTCCTGCATGACCCGACCAAGGTCGGCGAGGTTCCGCGCCTCGCTGGCGGCGACGGCTGCGGATCCGCTGGCGAACTTGACCGGCTCCACGTCGATCGTGGCGGCCAGAGCGCGGACCTCGGGGATCTCGCGGATTTGACGCAAGGAGAACTTGCGGCCAGCTTTTTCCGCTTCCAGTGCCGCAAGCTCGCGCTTCAGGGCGGCGTCTTCATCCTTGGAGGAGATGACGATGCGCCGCTTGGGCTTCGGCAGGTCGCGGACGACGACGATTTCCTCGCGCTCCAGATCGTCGATCAGCACGATCTCGCGCCCGAGGTCGTCGTAAGTCGCCCGGCGCAGCACGCGGCCCGTTGCGTCGCGGATGGTCACAACCTGCGTGCCGTCTGCGCGTTCCACGGTGGTCCGGGTCGAGCCGTCCTTGAACGTCTCGGTCCGCACGGTCGAGCCGGGGCGGCGGATCACGGTGT
This sequence comes from Tabrizicola sp., assembly GCA_046076605.1. Lineage (GTDB taxonomy): Bacteria > Pseudomonadota > Alphaproteobacteria > Rhodobacterales > Rhodobacteraceae > Tabrizicola. The sequence continues at coordinate 10,929 of JBJTSJ010000201.1, read as the reverse complement.
CGTCGTCCTTCAGGACACGGTAGGTCCCGTCGGGCTGGAGCACGATCACGCGGTCGCCGGTGTTCGACACGACCCGGCTTTCGCCCGGGCCCATGGTCGAGACGGTGGTGTCGGTCGCCGCGGCGGCGCGATTGTTCTTGATGATCGCGCCGACAGCCAGCGCGCCAAGCACCAGAAGACCGGCCTTTTCCAGATCGGAAAGCCCGCTCTTCTTGCCATCGCCCAGCGTCGTCGGGGCCGCGCCGAACTCCTCGCTGGAGCTGCGTACCGCGTCGGCGCTGATCGCGGTTTCGGTCACTGCCGCAATCAGGTCTTCCGGCGCGGGCGTGAAGGCGATGGTACCATCTGCTGCAGCCGGGGGCGGCGCGGTCACCACTTCCGCAGCCGCAAGGGCCGAGGGATCAATCGCGGTCGGGTCGGCGGTCAGCAACTGGGTCAGCGCCTCGACCTCGCCTTCAGTGACCACGGGCGCCTCGACTGGCACGATTTCCAGCGTAGGGTCCGGTTCGGCGACCTTCAGACCGGCAGCCGGGTCGATCAACTCGCCTTCGGGGCTGATCGCCAGTTCCTGTTCTGCAGCCTCGATGGCCTGGGTCGCGGTTTCAAGGTCGACGACTTCACCGGTCGACAGATCAATCACCCCGCCTTCAGGCACTTCGGTCTCAACAACAAGGCCCGGAGGCGGGCTTTCCTCAAGCGCTGCGCCGCTGAGTGGTTCTTCGGCGACGGCGGTCTCGGCGACCGGCTCTTCGGCAGCGGGCTCTTCGGCAACGGGTTCTTCGGCCAATGGCTCTTCTGCCACCGGCTCCTCGGTCGCAGGCTCTTCAATTGCCGGTTCCTCGGCAGGCGCGGCTTCCTCGACCACCGGTTCCTCGACCGGGGCAGCTTCTGCTTCGGCAGCAGCAGCAGCGGCAGCTTCGTCAGCGGCGGCTTGGGCAGCAGCCTCGGCTGCAGCCGCTTCTGCCGCAGCGGCGTCGGCAGCGGCCTGTTCTTCGGCTGCCTTCTGGGCGGCGGCTTCGGCCTCGGCCTGGGCGGCAGCTTCCGCTTCGGCCTGCAACGCAGCTTCCAGCGCCGCAGCTTCCTCGGCGGCTTTGGCCGCGGCAGCGTCGGCTTCAGCCTGGGCCTGAGCCTGTGCTTCCGCTTCGGCGGCGGCGGCGGCCGCAGCTTCCGCTTCTGCCTGCGCGGCGGCCTCGGCGGCAGCGGCGGCTTCGGCCTCGGCAGCAGCTTGCGCCTCCGCTTCAGCCTGAGCAGCAGCTTCGGCAGCAGCCGCATCCGCAGCCGCCTGAGCGGCTTGAGCTTCAGCTTCAGCCTGGGCCGCAGCTTCGGCGGCGGCGGCTTCGGCAGCAATCCTTTCATCTACCTGCAATTGCAGCGCGTCGGCGGCAGCAGGATCGGTCGCCCGCAAGGCCTCGACGATGGCGGTGATGTCGCAGGCGGGATCAGAAAGCGCGACGCACAAGACGGATCCATCGGCACCGCTGACCGAGCCATCCTCGTTCACCGCCTGCGCAAAGCCCGGCATCGTGGCCAGAGGGCTGATGGCCACCGACAGGGCCGTTGTGGAAATCAGAAGCTTTCTCATTACCATTCCTCATGCTGAAGGGCCGACGACAACGCGGACGATTCGTATCCGGATCCCGGACCAGCCCCGATGGTCCTAACAAAATGCGCATTCCGCTGATATGCGATATCACGGACTTGCAAAGCCATAGCCTTGCGCGGACAGCCGCCTACGCCCGGATCAGGGCCAGAAGGCGATCCCGCTCACCCCGGTCATTGGGCTCGGAGATTGCCTGACCGAGCGCCTCCAGCGAAGCGATGGAATGCCCGGCGCGGAAGCTGTCGACATGGGGCAGGATTGCGCGGATGCCCTGCGCCTTGGGGGCAAAGCCCGTCCAGCGGAGGAGGGGATTGAGCCAGATGAGGCGGCGGCAGGAGAGGTGGAGGCGTTCTACTTCCTTGGCGAGAAGCGCCGTGTCGTCGCGGTCGAGGCCATCGGTGATGAGGAGGACCACGGCCCCCTGCCCCAGCACCCGGCGCGACCAGTCGCGGTTGAAGGCGTGGAGCGATTGCCCGATGCGTGTGCCGCCGGACCAGTCCTGCGCCTCGTTGCCTGCGGCCTTGAGGGCGGCGTCGACGTCGCGGGCGCGCAGGTGTCTGGTGATGTTCGTCAGCCGTGTACCGAAGGTGAAGGCGTGGACTTTTGCCCAGCCCTGGCCTTTGCGGTTGGCCACCGCGTGGACGAAGTGCAGGACCATACGGGAGTAGTCGGCCATCGAGCCGGAGATATCGCAGAGGACGACGAGGTTCGGCCAGCGCGTGACGGGGGCCCTGTATTTCAAGGTCGTCAGTTCACCGCCGTGCCGCATCGCCTCACGCAGGGTGCGGCGGGCGTCGATCCTCGCGGTGAGGGTGGAGGTCTGACTGCGGCGGGTCTTGAGCGGTTGTACCGGAAGCGCGAGTTTGGCGAGCATCCGCTTGGCGGCGGCGATCTCTTCGGCCGACATCTGTTCGAAGTCGAGCGTCTTGAGCCGTTCCTCGGACGACATGGTGGCGGTCGCGTCGATCTCGATCTGGTCGGCCTTTGGCGTGTCCTTTGGTGCCGGGGGCAGTTGGCCGTCGAGCAGTGCCTGCGCCGCGCGGCGTTCGGCGGCTTCGGCGATCCGGTCCTCCTGCACCCCACGCACCTGGGGCAGCATGAGGGACATCATGTGTTCGAGGTAACGCGGGTCGCGCCAGAAGAGGCGAAAGATCTGGGCGAAGGTCGAGCGTTCCTCGGGGCGGGAGACGAAGATGGCCTGAAGCGTGAAGTAGAAATCCTCGCGCCGGTCGAAACCCGCGGCGGCGACGGCGTTCACGGCATCAAGAGTGCGGCCGGGGCCGACGGGCAGGCCCGCCTTGCGCAGCGCGCGGGCGAAATGGGCGATGTTGTGGGCGAGTTTGCCGTCGTCGGGGATGTCGAGGGGCGCGTAGGTGGCCATCAGGCGGGAACGAGTTCGCGCTTCACTTCGTCGAGCAGGCGTTTGGCCTCGGAGCCCTGCAGTTTCTGGATGTCGTCCTGGTATTTCAGGATCGCGCCAAGGGTGTCAGAGATGACTTCAGGCGACAGCGCGATGACGTCGAGGGCAAGGAGGCATTTGGCCCAGTCGATGGTTTCCGCGACGCCGGGGCGTTTGAAGAGGTCTTCGCGGCGGAGTTTCTGCACGAAGGCGACGATCTCGCGGGAGAGCTGGGCCCGGGCCTCGGGGGCGCGGGCGTGGAGGATTTCAAGCTCGCGGTCGAACGTCGGGTAGTCGACCCAGTGGTAGAGGCAGCGGCGTTTCAGGGCGTCATGCACCTCGCGCGTGCGGTTCGAGGTGAGGATGACGATGGGGGGTTCGGGAGCCTTGATGGTGCCGAGTTCCGGGATCGTGACCTGGAAATCGGAGAGGGCTTCGAGGAGGAAGGCCTCGAAGGGTTCGTCGGTGCGGTCAAGCTCGTCGATGAGAAGGACGGGCGCGCCGCCGGGTTGCGGGCGCATGGCTTCAAGGAGCGGGCGGGCGATGAGGTAGTCTTCGGTGAAAAGCTCGGTTTTCAGCTGGTCGCGGTCGGTGGCGCCTTCGGCAGTGCGGATAGCGATCATCTGGGCGGCGAAGTTCCATTCGGCGACGGCAGAGGTGGCGTCGAGGCCTTCGTAGCATTGCAGGCGGATGAGGCGGCGGCCGAGCGCGGTGGCGAGGGTCTTGGCGATTTCCGTCTTTCCGGTCCCGGCCTCGCCTTCCAGGAACAGCGGGCGGCCGAGCTTGAGGGAGAGGAAGACGACGGTGGCCAAGGCGCGGGAGGCGACGTAGCCTTGGTCCGCGAGGAGCGTTTCGACGGCGTCGATGCTGGTGGGAAGGGCGGTCACGGGGCCTCCGGCTTTGGGCGCAGAGTGGCGGGTGGGTCGGCACGGGTCAAGGCGGGATCGCTGGGGGGCGGGGGGCACCTTGGTCGTAGGACGGGAGTGGGCAGTGCGGGAAATGAACGCGGCGATGGCCGAGGCGGTGGTGGCGTTCGTGCAGGCGGCCTGGCCGGCGCAGGTGGAGGGCGATCCGCCCCGGCGGGGCTGGCACGACTTGGCCTCGACCTCGTACCAGATCGCCTGCATGGCGCTCGTCGCCTTGGGACAGGCGGAGGACGCTGCCTGGGGGGCCATCGCGAAGGCCGATCCGGGCCTGCCGGAGGTGCTGCCGTTCTGGGAGGACATCGCGGTGGCCGTCTTGTGGCTGGCGGAGCAGCAGAACTTGCTGGCCTTCCGGCAAATGGACGGCACCTTGCCACCCCCGCGCTTTGGCGGGTTCGTGGTGCAGCGGATCGGCGGGCCTCCCCTGCCGCCGCCGAACATCCTGGCCGGGCCGGGTTCGGGGCCTGCGCGGGCGGCGGACATCGTCCTGCCCGGGCTGGAAGCCTTGGGGCTTCTGCGGGGCGGGCGCTGGACGGCGGAGGCCGAATGCGTGTTGTGGCGCGGGATGCCGACAGTCTGGGGCCTGCGGTTCGACGGGGACCCGCGGTTTCTGGAGGCGGCCGATGCTGCGGTGGCGACGATGCCGATGGCCGTGCGGGAAGAGATCGACCGGCTGATGCGGATCAGCGCGGCGGATGTGGCGGAGGGCGTGGCACAGAGCGTTGCCGCGGCAGAGGAGGCGCGGGTGCGCTGGGGGCCCAAGGCGCGGATCCCGCCGCCCCTGACCGAGGAGCAGGTGCGCGTGGGGTTGCCGATGCGGCGGGCGAATGCGGTGGACTGGGTCTTCTTCCGGCAGTGGCGGCTGGGGCGAGAGTGGCTGGACGCGGCAGGACAGGCGCGGACGCTGGACATCTTCCATGACGGACTGGCGATCGCAGTGCGAAAGGCGGTCGTGGCGCGGCTTTATCCGGACGGGTTCGTCTGGAAATAGACCTCGTCCGCCAGCCAGTCGCGAAACGACCTTAGCGGAGTGCGTTCGGGAAGGGCGTTCGGCCAGACGAGGGAGTAGGAGCCAAGTGCGGGGACCGGCGGGCCGAAGATGGGGATCAGGCGGCCCTCGGCGAGTTCCCTTTCGATCAGGAAAGTGGGGATCAGGGCGGCACCCATGCCGTGGATCGCGCCTTGGGTCAGGGTGGCGAACTGGTCGAACAGCATGCCGGGGGGGCGGATGCCCGGGTGTCCGTTGTGGGCGAGCCAGCGGCCCCAGTCGCCGGTTCTCGACTCCAGTTGCAGGAGGGGGTGGGTGAGGAGGTCGGTGGCTTTGGTGAGCTGTGGGAAGCCGGGGGCGGCGACGGCGAGGACCTCTTCGTCCATGAGTTTCAGGTAATTCACTCCGGGCCAGTCTTGGCGGCCGTAGTGGATTGCTGCGTCGAAGGTGGAACCTTGGAAGTCGAAGGGGCGTAGGCGAGTCGAGAGGTTGATGGTGACCTCGGGGTGGGTTTGGGCGAAGCGGGCAAGGCGGGGGGCAAGCCAGTGCATCCCGAAGGCGGGGAGGATGGCGAGGTTGAGTGAGCCTCCCGTCGGGTTGGCGCGGAGCGTGATCGAGGCGGAAGCGAGGAGGTGGAGGGCCTTGCGGACTTCGGCCACGTAATCATGCCCGGCGGGGGTGAGGCGCAGGCGCTGGCGTTCGCGGATCAGGAGGGGGACGCCAAGCTGCTGTTCCAATCCTTGCAAAGCGCGGCTGATGGCACCTTGCGTCAGGCTCAACTCTTTCGCCGCCTCCGAGGCGGTGCCGAGGCGGTCAACGGCCTCCAGCGCCATCAGGGCCGGGATCGGCGGCAGGTAGCGGCGGGGGAGCATTATGAGTTTCCCTCATGAACCCGTGCAAGGAGTTCGATAGCAGACCCCTGCCCTTTCGTGCAATACTGATGCCAACGAATGGAGGCCCGACATGCCCGATACCCTGCACAGCCAACCGAAACTGAAAGCCAAGGACGCGCCCGACCTGGGCCGGTTCGACTGGGAAGACCCGTTCCGACTGAACGACCAGCTGACCGAGGAAGAGCGGATGCTGCGCGATGCGGCGCGGGACTATGCGCAGGCGAAACTTCAGCCGCGGGTCATTGCGGCCTACCGGGAGGCGACGACGGACCCCGGCATCTTCCGCGAAATGGGCGAGATGGGCCTTCTGGGCGTGACGATCCCCGAGGAATACGGCGGGCTTGGCGCGTCCTATGTGGCCTATGGCCTTGTGGCGCGGGAAGTGGAGCGTGTCGACTCGGGCTATCGGTCCATGATGTCGGTGCAGTCCTCGCTGGTGATGTATCCGATCTACGCCTACGGCACCGAGGAGCAGCGGCAGAAATACCTGCCGAAGCTTGCCTCGGGTGAGTGGATCGGCTGCTTCGGCCTGACCGAACCCGATGCAGGGTCGGACCCGGCCGGAATGAAGACGACGGCGAAGAAGACGGCGAACGGGTATGTGCTGAACGGCGCGAAGATGTGGATTTCGAACGCCCCCATCGCCGATGTCTTCGTGGTCTGGGCCAAGTCCGAGGCACATGGCGGCAAGATCAAGGGCTTTGTCCTTGAGAAGGGCATGAAGGGCCTGTCCGCGCCGAAGGTTGGCGGCAAGCTCAGCTTGCGGGCCTCCATCACCGGCGAGATCGTGATGAAGGACGTGGAGGTGGGCGATGAGGCGCTGCTGCCCTTCGTCGAGGGGCTGAAAGGGCCGTTCGGCTGCCTGAACCGGGCGCGGTACGGGATCAGCTGGGGGGTCCTGGGGTCGGCCGAGTTCTGCATGCATGCGGCGCGGCAGTATGGCCTTGACCGCAAGCAGTTCGGCAAGCCCATCGCGGGGACGCAGCTTTTCCAGCTGAAGCTTGCGAACATGATGACCGAGATTTCGCTGGGCCTGCAGGCCAGCTTGCGCGTGGGACGGCTATTGGACGAGGCCAATGCGGCCCCGGAGATGATTTCCATCGTCAAGCGCAACAACTGCGGCAAGGCGCTGGAGGCAGCCCGCTGGGCGCGCGACATGCACGGCGGCAACGGCATCCAGGAAGATTTCCAGATCATGCGCCACATGGTGAACCTTGAGACGGTGAACACCTACGAGGGCACGCATGACGTCCATGCGCTGATCCTGGGCCGCGCGATCACCGGGCTGCAGGCTTTCTTCTGATCCTTTCCCCGTGCTAGGCCTTGTGGCGTAGCGCGGGGTGGAGAGGGCGGATGCCTGCCGAGCGGGGGATATTTGGGGACGAAAAATGGGGGCGGGCGTGAAGATCACGGCCGTCCTTTGCGTCAAGAACGAGGGCGCGTTCCTGCTGGAATGGCTGGCGCATCATCGGGCCTGCGGGGTCACGGATTTCCTCGTCTTCTCCAACGATTGCACCGACGGCACCGATGTCATGCTGGACCGGCTGGAGGCCTTGGGCTGGCTGACCCATGTCCGCAACCCGGGGCCACACCCCGAGGGGCCGCAATGGGCAGCGTTGAAGCTGGCGGACCGGCACCCGGCTGTGACGGGGGCAGACTGGGTGCTGCCCCTGGACATCGACGAGTTCGTGAACGTCCATGTGGGCGACCGGACGTTGAATGCCCTGCTGGCGGCGGTCCCCGAGGCTACGGCGATCACGCTGACTTGGCGGGTCTTCGGCAATGCCGGGGTCGTGGTGTATCAGGACAGTCCGGTGACCGAGACTTTCCTGCGGGCGGCTACTTCGGTTCTGCATTGGCCATGGCGGGCGTTGCTGTTCAAGACGCTGGTCAAGAATGACGGCAGCTACGGCAAGCTGGGCGTGCACCGGCCCCGCTCACCTGCTGAAGACCGGATGGCGGGGCAGCGCTGGTTCGACGGCTCGGGCCGCGCACTGCCGGCGGCGTTCCGGACCGGTCGGATCTTTTCCGACGTCGGGCGCGACCCCTACCGGCTGGTGCAACTGAACCATTACCCGTTGGGCGCGGCGGAAAGCTTTGTCCTGAAGCGGGACCGCGGGCGCGGGGTGCATGCTGACGGCGGCCTGGATGTGGGCTATTGGGTGGAAAGAAACCTCGACGGGGTCGAGGACCGGTCAATCCTGGCCTTGGACAGCAAGGCGATGCGCGAGGCGTTGCGGGCGGATGCGGTGCTTGGGCCACTTCATGCCGCAGCCGTTGAGTGGCGGCACATACAATTCCGCAGGCTGATGCAGGACGATGCCTGGCGCAGCTTCTATGGCCAGCTGTTGATGGCAGGTCCAAGCCGGGTGCTGGACCGGGCCGAAGCCGAGTCGATCTGGAAACCATTTATCGGCGGTCGCCCCAACCCGGATTGAGCGCTCTCTGGCCGGATCATCCCCTGGTTGTTGATTGTTCACGCCTTCGCGAATAATGGCGACCCGACCACAAGCAGACAATGAGATACCACCACAAGGCCTTGTCGCGGCCCAAATCTCTCGCCAAGGTCGAGTGACGCCCCCTCTCATCGCCCGTAGACACCCCAGACTGAACGCACCCAATGTCCGACCCGTCCTACAGCCCAGACTGGCAGCAGCCGATGCTGGAAATTGCCGAAGGTGACGGCGATTTCCTGCCGCTCGGGCCGAAGCACTATGCCTTCTTCGCGGAAGAGCGGCCTGAACTTCTGGTCACCTTCGAGGATGCGGCGACCTTGCGCGAACGCGAAGACAAGTTGCCCGAGCACTATGCCCTGGCCAAGGCGCGGGGCTGGTCGATCCTGACGATCCTCTGCGAGGGCGAGACCTGGTGGCGCGATCCGGCGGTGTTCCGCTATTTCGACAGGCTGTCCGATGACGGATTCCTGGAAGATTTCGACCGTGTGGTCTTCTATGGCGCGGGGCCGGCGGGCTATGCGGCGGCGGCCTATTCGATCACGGCACCCCAGGCCGAACTGGTGCTGATCGCCCCCCGGGCGACGCTGGACCCGTCGCTCGCCGGGTGGGATGAACGCCACCGGATCGCGCGGCGGATCAACTTTCGCGGCCGCTACGGCTATGCCCCCGACATGACCGAAAGCGCATCCCGCGTCTGGTTGATCCATGATCCGCTGCACCAGCCCGATGCGATGCATGCGGCCCTGTTCCAGCGCCCCTGGGTCACGCCGCTCCACGCCCGCTATACGGCGGAAGGGACCGAGGACACCTTGCGCGAGATGAAGGTGCTGGACCGGATCATCGAGGCGGCGATGGAAGGCAAGATGAGCGAGGAGCGCTTCTCCTGGCTTTGGCGCGCGCGGCGGTCCAATGGCAGCTATCTGCGCGCAGTCCTGGCGGCGGCGCGGCTGTCGGGGCACCCAAAGCGCGAGGTCAAGATCTGCCGGTCGGTCACCGCTCGGCTGAACGCGCCGCGTTTTGCCCGCAGGCTTGCGGAACTGACGGGCGAGACGGTCTAGCCGCCAAAGGCATCCAGCATGCCCTGCAGATGGCCGATCCGCTCTTCGGTCAGGACACGCATGCAGCCGTAGACCAGAAGCGGCTCCGCGCTGCCGCCGCGCATGGCAAAGCCTTCTGCCTCGCAGGCCTTGTCGCGGAAGGTGACCCAGGCCCGCTGCGCCTGGCGCAGGGTTTCTACGCCACTCCCCAGTTCCTTGGGCAAGTCGGCATCCATTTGCGTGTAGGTCGCAACGACCTGCTTGTAGACGGCGTTCAACCGGCCATCCGCCTCTTCCCAATCCCGGTAGGCGCAGGCGTTGAGGTCGACCTGGGCCATTGCGGTGGCGCAATCGACATCCTGGGCAGCTGCGGGACCGGCGAAGAAGGCCAAGGCGAGGGCAAGGCGGATCGTGCGGGCGGACATCGGGCACTCCTCATTTTCCGCGATCCTCCGACATTCCGGCCCGCGTTGCCACTGGTAACGAGGTCGGGTTTGCGTTACCTCGCGGGGCCATGACCCAACTGACGATCCGCCGCCCCGACGACTGGCACCTGCACCTGCGCGATGGCGCGATGCTGCAGGCCGTGCTGCCCGAATCCGCCCGCCATTTCGCCCGCGCGATCATCATGCCGAACCTGGTGCCGCCGGTGGTGACTCTGGACGACGCGGTGGCCTACCGGGAGCGGATCATGGCCGCCCTGCCCTTGGGCATGACGTTCGAGCCGCTGATGACGCTGTACCTCACCGAGGGCACCGATCCGGCGGATGTCGAACTTGCCGCGGCTTCGGGTCTGGTAAAGGCGGTGAAGCTCTATCCGGCGGGGGCGACGACGAACTCGCATTCCGGGGTGCGCGACCTGACCAAGGTCATGCCGGTCCTCGAAACCATGGCGCGGATCGGCCTGCCCTTGTGCACCCATGGCGAGGTCACCGATGCCCAGGTGGACATCTTCGACCGTGAGGCCGTGTTCATCGACACCGTCCTCGATCCGCTCCGCCGCCGGTTGCCGGAGCTGCGTGTGGTCATGGAGCACATCACGACCGAGGAAGGCGTGGCCTACGCGGGTCAGGGCGGGGACACCCTCGCCGCGACGATCACCACGCACCACCTGATCATCAACCGCAACCACATCCTCGCGGGCGGGATCAAGCCGCACTACTACTGCCTGCCCGTGGCTAAGCGCGAGAAGCACCGGCTGGCACTGCGCCGCGCCGCGACCTCGGGCTCGCCGCGCTATTTCCTGGGCACCGACTCGGCCCCACACATCGACGCGCTGAAAGAACATGCCTGCGGCTGTGCGGGCTGCTTCACCGCGACGAACACGATGTCCCTCCTCGCCCATGTCTTCGACGAAGAGGGCGCGCTGGACCGGTTGGAGGGCTTTGTCTCCCGCCACGGCCCCGCCTTCTACCGCCTGCCGGTGAATACCGGGACGATCACCCTGGAGAAGCGGGCCGAACCCTGCACCTGGCCCGAGAAGATCTTCGCCGAGCCCGGCCCCATCACCGTCTTCCAGCCCGGCTTCCCCGGCGTGCGGACCTTCGTGACCGAGGCCCGCGTCGCGCCCGACCAGGCGGTGGAGTTCACCCTGGTCGGGGTGGCGCGCGACGGCCACCCCGTGTGGACGGGC
>JBJTSJ010000200.1:0-4054 GCA_046076605.1 Tabrizicola sp. | reverse complement strand
TCCGGCCTGCCCTCGCCGACCTACATCGACTGCCGGAAACTCATCAGCTACCCCCGCATCCGCTCCACCCTGATGGACTTCCTGGCCGTCACCGTGATGCGCGAGGCGGGGTTCGAGGCGTTCGACAACATCGCGGGTGGCGAAACCGCGGGCATCCCCTTTGCGGCGCTGGTCGCAGAACGCCTTGCCCTGCCAATGACTTACGTGCGGAAGAAGCCCAAGGGCTACGGCCGCAACGCCCGGATCGAGGGCGCGATGACCGAGGGCCAGCGGGTGCTGCTGGTCGAGGACCTGACGACCGACGGCGGCTCGAAGCTGAGCTTCGTCGATGCGATCCGAGAGACTGGGGCCAGTTGCGGCCATACGGCGGTGATCTTCTACTACGGCATCTTCCCAGACACCGAGGCGAAGCTTGGCGCCCATGGGGTGAAGCTCCATCACCTCTGCACCTGGTGGGACGTCCTGGCCGAGGCGCGGGCGCAAGGCGCGTTCGATGAAAAGACTCTGGCCGAGGTGGAAAGCTTCCTGCGCGCCCCCCGCGCCTGGCAGGACGCGCGGAAACCAGCCTGACCACGGTGCACCCCGCGGAAATCCGGGGGGCAACTCTGTGGGCAGGTCTGGGGACAGGTCCTTTCGACTCGATCTGCCCACAGTCCCGTCCCGAAATGTGGTAGCCTGACCCGCGAGCCATACAACAGACACGAATCGCCCGCCCTTATCCACAGGGTTGTTCCCGGATTGCCGGGCACCACCGGAATAGGGCAGAGAGGCGGCGGCAGGAGGCAGGCATGAACGAGATCACCACCGTCAAACCACCGGAACCGGAGGTTCTGCCGCACAACATCGAGGCCGAGCAGCAATTGCTGGGCGCGATCCTGACCAACAACGACATTTTCGACCGGGTGTCCTCGGTCGTGAAGGCCGAGCACTTCTTTGACCCCGTCCACCAGCGCATCTTCGAGGTCGCCGCCGCGCGCATCCAGAAGAACGCCCTCGCCTCTCCAGTCACGCTGAAGGCTTTCCTTGAAGATGACGCAGGCCTTAAGGAACTGGGTGGCCCGGCCTACCTGGTGCGCCTCGCCGGGGCCGCGATCTCGGCCTATGCGGCGCGGGACTATGCGCAGATGGTCTATGACCTGGCGGTGCGGCGCGAACTGATCCAGTTGGGGCGCGACATCGCGGCGCAGGCGGGGAAGGTCGAGGTCGCCTCCGAGCCAAAGGACCAGATCATCGAGGCAGAACAGCGGCTCTACAAGCTGGGCGAACAGGGCGTCGCCGAGCGCGGATTTCAAAGCTTTCTCAAGGCGGTAACCGACGCGGTGAATGTGGCGAACGCCGCCTACCAGCGCGACGGGGGCCTTGCGGGCATCTCCACCGGCCTGATCGACATGGACAAGAAGCTGGGCGGTCTGCACCCTTCCGACCTTCTGATCCTCGCCGGCCGTCCGTCGATGGGGAAGACCTCGCTAGCCACCAACATCGCCTTCAACATCGCCAAGGCGCACAAGCGCGGGCGGCTGCCAGATGGCGGCGAGGGCTCCGTCGAAGGCGGCGTCGTCGGGTTCTTTTCCCTGGAAATGAGCGCCGAACAGCTGGCCGCCCGTATCCTGTCCGAGGCAGCCGAAGTCCCGTCCGAACAGATCCGCCGCGGCGACATGACCGAACAGGAATTCCGCCGCTTCGTCGAAGCCGCCAAGGCGCTGGAAGCCTGCCCCCTGTATATCGACGACACGCCCGCCCTGCCGATCTCTCAGGTCGCGGCGCGGGCACGGCGGTTGAAGCGGACGCATGGGCTCGATGTCCTCATCATCGACTACCTGCAGCTTCTGAAGGGCTCGTCGAAGGATAACCGGGTGCAGGAAGTTTCCGAAATCACCCAAGGTCTCAAGGCGATAGCGAAGGAACTTAACATCCCGGTCATTGCGCTCTCGCAGCTCTCCCGTGCTGTGGAAAGCCGCGACGACAAGCGGCCGCAACTCAGCGACCTGCGGGAATCAGGCTCCATCGAGCAGGACGCCGACGTGGTCATGTTCGTCTTCCGCGAGGAATACTACCGCGAGCGGGAAAAGCCGGGCGACCACGAGCTGGAGAAGATGGCGCAGTGGCAGGCCTTGATGGAATCGGTGCATGGCAAGGCCGAGGTCATCATCGGCAAGCAGCGCCACGGGCCTATCGGGACGGTCGAACTTTCGTTCGAGGGCCGCTTCACCCGCTTCGGCAACCTCGCCAAACCCTGGCAGGGCTCGGGCGGGCCGGACGTGGGCTTCTGACCTCCGCTTTGCCTTTGCCCATGTGACAAATACTCCCGCCGGAGGCTCCTCCGCCTGCCACCCCGCGCGCGGCGCGATCACCGTCCGCGCCAGCACCGGCCGCGGGGGCTCGATGCCCCCAAGGACGGTTCCCCGTTCAAGGATCAGCCCCGTGCGCGGATCGGGTCGGCCAGCAGCCTAAGGCCGTTCAGCACCACCAGCAGCGTGCCGCCCTCGTGGCCCAACACGGCCAGCGGCAGTGGTAGTTCGAAAAACAGGCTGCCGGTGACCAGCACCAGCATCGCTCCGATGGCGATGGTCAGGTTCTGCCGGATCACGCCGGCGGCGCGGCGGGCCAGGCGGCGGGCGGCGGCGAGCTTGCGCAGATCCTCGGCCATCAGCGCCACATCGGCCGCCTGCAACGCCACCTCGCTGCCTGCAACCCCCATCGCGACGCCCACATCGGCCCGTGCCAGGGCCGCGGCATCGTTCACCCCGTCGCCGATGAAGGCCACCTTCCCCCGCTTGGCGGCCGCATCGACCAGCACCACCTTGTCGCCCGGCAGAAGCCCGGAATGGATCTCCTCTGCCTGCAGCCCCAGCCGCGCGCCGATGCGTGAGGCTACCGGGGCGCGGTCGCCGGTCATCATCAGGATGTCGGTGCGGCCCCCGGCTTTCAGCGCGGCCAGCGCTTCGGTCGCGGTCTCGCGCGGTTCATCCGCCACGGTCACCGCCCCGATGACCCGCGCGCCACGTCCGACCAGCACCAGTGTTTCGGCCCCGTCAGCAAGACCGGCCACCTCGGGCGGCATCGCGGCCCCCATCCGGTCCAGCATCCGGGCATTGCCCGCCCACAACGGCCCGCCGGCATCGATCCCCGTGATGCCTTCGCTTGGGTGCGACCGCACATCGCGCACCTCGGCCACTGCCAGCCCCCGTTCCGCCACCTCGCGCCGGATCGCGGCGGCGATGGGGTGTTCGGACTGCGCCTCAAGCCCCGCGGCAAGGGACAGAAAGTCGTTCTCGTTCCCTTCCAGCGCCAGGACATTGGTGACCGAGGCCAGACCCGTCGTCAGTGTCCCGGTCTTGTCAAACGCAAAGGTCCGCACCTCGGCCAGCCCCTCCAGCGCCGCGCCGCCCTTGAACAGAACCCCGCCCCGCGCCGCCGCTGACAGGGCTGACAGGATCGCGGCGGGAACCGAGATCACGACGGCGCAAGGGCTGGCCGCGACCAGAAGCGTCGCTGCGCGATAGAGCGCCTCACCCGGGGCATGGCCCAGATAGCGGAAACCAAACCAGGACAGGATTGACCCGGCCAGCACCGCGATGGTGTAGCGCTGGCCGAACCAGTCGGAAAACCGCTCGGACGGCGATTTCATCGCTTGCGCTTCGGTCACCAGGCGGATCATCTGGGCGACCGTGCTCGTCTCCAGCCCGCGGGTGACCTCGACCGTCAGGATGCCGTCCAGGTTCACCGTCGCCTCGTGCACGGGATCGCCCGCCGCCTTGCGCACCGGGGCCGATTCCCCCGTCACCGTGCTTTCGTCCAGATGGCCCGAGCCCTCGGCCACGCGGCCATCGACCGGCACCCGCGCGCCGGGGCGCAAGATCACCCGGTCGCCCGGCACCAGGTCGGACACCGGAACCTCGACCACCCCGTCCGGGCCGACGCGCAGAGCTGTTTCCGGGCGCAGCTGCATCAAGGCCTCGACTGCGCGCCGCGCCTTGCCCATCGCGCGATGTTCCAGCGTCTGCGACAGGGAAAACAGCGCCAGCAGCACCGCCCCTTCCAGCGCCGCGCCCAC
>JBJTSJ010000199.1:0-4101 GCA_046076605.1 Tabrizicola sp. | reverse complement strand
AGTAATGGCGTTTCCTGAGCGGTTTTCGAACCTGCCGGATTATGCGTTTCCGCGGCTGCGGAAGCTTCTGGACGCGCACCCGCCGGGTGGCGCGCCCATCGCCATGACCATCGGCGAGCCGCGTCACGCGATGCCGGAGTTTGTGGGGCCGATCCTTGCCGCCAATCTGTCGGGATTTGGCGTCTACCCGCCGAACGACGGCACGCCGGAGCTTCTGGCCGCGATCTCGGCCTGGCTTGCGCGGCGTTATGCCGTGGCGATTCCGGAAGACAACCTCATGGTGCTGAACGGCACCCGTGAGGGTCTGTTCAACGCCTGCATCGCGCTGTGCCCCGAACACAAGCACGGCAAGAAGCCGGTCGTGTTGATGCCGAACCCGTTCTACCAGGTCTATGCGGTGGCCGCGCTGACCGTGGGGGCGGAACCCGTCTACGTCCCCGCCACTGCCGCGACCGGCTTTTTGCCGGACTACGGCAGCCTGCCGAAGGATGTCCTGGACCGGGTGGCGCTGGCCTATATCTGCTCGCCCGCGACCCCTCAGGGGGCGGTGGCGTCGCGGGAGTATCTGGCGGACCTTCTTGCGCTGGCCGAGAAGCATGACTTCCGGGTGCTGGCCGACGAATGCTATTCGGAAATCTGGCGCGCGACGCCGCCTGCCGGACTGCTGCAGGTCGCGGCACGGGAGCGCGCCGATCAAGAGCGGGTGGTGGTGTTCCACTCGCTGTCCAAGCGCTCAAACCTGCCGGGCCTGCGGTCGGGCTTTGTAGCTGCGGGGCCGGAGTGCATGAAGCGCATCCGGCAGCTGCGGTCCTTTGCTGGCGCGCCGCTGCCCCTGCCCCTGCAGCGTGTGGCCGAGGCCTGCTGGCAGGATGAGGCGCATGTGATCGCCTCACGCGAATTGTATCAGGCGAAGTTCACGGCGGCTGACGGCCTCTTCTCGGGACGGCAAGGATATCGCTCGCCCGAGGGCGGGTTCTTCCTGTGGCTGCCAGTCGAAGATGGCGAACAGGCGGCACTGAAGCTTTGGCGCGAGACGGGGGTGCGGGTTCTGCCCGGCGCTTACCTGTCGCGCGACGTCGGGGGGGACAACCCCGGCAAGGGCTATATCCGGGTGGCCCTTGTGGCCCCTGGGGAAGAAACCTTCCGCGGGCTGACGATGCTCCGCGACTGCATTTATGGGTGAGGGACGAATGGCTTCCTATCAGGCACGGCAGCGCGATCCGCTTCTGGACCAGGGCACGCAGGCAATGCTGGAACGCCGCGGGCGCGAGCTTATGGGGCTGGTGCTGCTGCTGGTGGCCTTTGGCTTCACGCTGATGCTGTGGAGCTATTCGCCCGAGGACCCGGGCTGGATGGTGGCGACGGAGGAACCGGCGCAGAACATCTTTGGCCGGTTCGGGGCGGCGCTGGCCTCCACCCTGATCATCCTGATCGGCAAGGGCGCCTGGACAATCCCCATGATCTTCGCGGCCTGGGGTGGGCGTTTCATGCTGCACCGGGGCGGCGAGCGTGCCGTGGGCCGGGTGGTCTTTGCGGTGATCGCGGTGGCCTTCGCGGCGGTGCATTGCGCAACGCTGGTGCCGGGGGAGGCCTGGACGCATACCTTTGGGCTGGGCGGGCTGTTCGGCGACACGGTGACCGGGTCGCTTTTGGGGGTAATCCCTGGCGGCGCAGGCTTTGGGCTGAAAGTCCTGTCGCTTCTGACTTTCGCGGGGCTGATCGCGATGATGCTGTTCGTCACGGGCTTTGACATGGCGGAGTTGAAGGCCATCCAGCGCTTCCTGCTGCTGGGGTCGGTCATGGGCTATGCCACCTTGCGCCAGGGCCTGGGCGCCGGGGCGCGGGGGGCGATGCACGGGGCCGCGGCACTGCAGGATCGGGCGCGGATCCGGGCCGAGGCACGGTCCGCGGCGCATCGCTATGAGCCTCCGGTTGCCATGGTGCGCGGCGAGGTGTCGGTGACCCGGCGGGGCGTTCCGCCGGTGACTGCTGCCATGGCCCCGGAACCCTTGCGCGTCAGTGGCGCGCGGGCAATGCCGCCCTCGCTGCGGTCAGAGCCGCGCTATGCCGAAGCGGAGCCTGCCCCGGCCCCGGTGAAGGAAAAGCTGGGCCTTCTGGAGCGTCTGCGCCGCAAGGCGCAGCCTGAGCCGGAACCGGAACTGATCGAGGTCGAGCCGTCGTGGAACCCGGCGATGCCGCAGGACGAACGGATCAAGGCGCGGATTTCTGACGTGATCCGCACCCGCGTGCAGCGCAGCCCGGATTTCCCGGTGGCCCCGCCGCCATTGCCCGCAGCCGCACGGGTGGAACCGCCGGTGATGCGCCCGAAAGGGCCGGTGGTGCTGATGGCCGACACGCGGCCGCTCACTCGCGCGGTGCCGTCAGTGACTGCACCGCAGCCGAAATCCGCGCAGGCGCAGGATTGGGAGGCCGAAGATGATCTGCCGGACAACGTATTTGCTGAGGATGCGGCCTGGAACCGTCTGCCCGAGGATTACGCCCGCGAGGAGGTGGACCCGCTGGATGAGCTGGACGAGCTGGAGGACGAACTGCCACCGGCCCGCCCGATGGCCTTTGCCCCTGACCGGCGTGCGGTGGTGCAGCATGCGGTGAAGAAGGCTACCCCTTCGCGGCAGGCGATGGCGGAAAGCCAGCCCGCGCTTCGCTTTGAGGATCAGGCCCAGGTCTATGAGTTGCCCCCACTGTCACTGTTGTCGACCCCGGTCAAGATCCAGGGAATGCAGCTTTCGGACGAGGCGCTGGAAGAGAATGCGCGGATGCTGGAGTCGGTGCTAGACGACTATGGCGTCAAGGGTGAGATCACGGCGGTGCGTCCCGGTCCGGTCGTGACCATGTATGAGCTGGAACCTGCGCCGGGCCTGAAGGCGTCGCGCGTGATCGGGCTGGCGGATGACATCGCGCGGTCGATGTCGGCGCTTTCGGCGCGTGTTTCGACCGTTCCGGGCCGGTCGGTGATCGGCATCGAACTGCCGAACGCCCATCGCGAGAAGGTGGTGCTGCGGGAAATCCTGTCGGCGCGCGATTTCGGCGACAGCCAGATGCGGCTGCCGCTGGCTTTGGGCAAGGACATCGGCGGGGAACCCGTGGTGGCGAACCTGGCCAAGATGCCGCACCTTTTGAGCGCGGGGACCACCGGTTCCGGTAAGTCCGTTGCCATCAACACGATGATCCTCAGCCGCTTCTACAAGCTGACGCCCGAGGAATGCCGGCTGATCATGATCGACCCGAAGATGCTGGAACTGTCGGTCTATGACGGCATCCCGCATCTGCTGTCTCCCGTCGTGACCGACCCGAAGAAGGCGGTCGTCGCCCTGAAATGGGTCGTGGGCGAGATGGAGGAGCGTTATCGCAAGATGTCCAAGATGGGCGTGCGGAACATCGAGGGCTACAACGGCCGCGTCCGCGAGGCGCTGTCGAAGAACGAGATGTTCAAGCGCACGATCCAGACCGGGTTCGACGAGGAAACCGGCGATCCGATGTTCGAGACCGAGGAATTCGCGCCGCAGCCCTTCCCCTATATCGTCGTCATCGTCGACGAGATGGCCGACCTGATGATGGTCGCGGGGAAAGAGATCGAGGCCTGCATCCAGCGCCTGGCGCAGATGGCGCGGGCCAGCGGTATCCACCTGATCATGGCCACGCAGCGGCCCTCGGTCGACGTCATCACCGGCACGATCAAGGCCAACTTCCCGACGCGGATTTCCTTCCAGGTGACGTCCAAGATCGACAGCCGCACCATCCTTGGTGAACAGGGGGCTGAGCAGCTTTTGGGTGCGGGCGACATGCTCTACATGGGCAACGGCGCGAAGATCACCCGTATCCACGGGCCGTTCGTGTCGGACGAGGAAGTGGAAGAGATCGTCAACCACCTGAAGAGCTTCGGCCCGCCGGTCTACATGTCGGGCGTGGTCGAAGGGCCGGAGGATGAGGTCGTATCCGACATCGACATGGTGCTGGGTCTGGGGTCCGGCGAGGCGTCGGACGATGCGCTGTATGACCAGGCGGTGGCCATCGTGGCGCGGGACCGGAAATGCTCCACCTCATACATCCAGCGGAAACTGGGAATCGGCTATAATAAGG
>JBJTSJ010000198.1:0-3315 GCA_046076605.1 Tabrizicola sp. | reverse complement strand
TAAACGCGCCCGGCCAAGCCCTTGATTTCCTGAAGGTGGCAGGGGCTGTCCTGCGTGGACGGCTACAGCATCCCCATGACCACCGGCTCGACCTGGTGCCAGCCTTCCCAGATCATCTTCAACGCGACGAACAGGATGATTGCCAGCCCCACATAGGCGATCCAGCGGTGTTTCTGCAAAAGCCGGGCGATGAAGGTCGCGGCCAGCCCCATCAGGGCGATCGACAGCACCAGGCCGATGACCAGCACGGTGGGATGACCATGCGCGATCCCCGCCACGGCCAGAACGTTGTCCAGGCTCATCGAGACATCGGCGATGACGATCTGGGTCACTGCCTGGCGGAACGTCTTCCTGGGAACACCCCCCGCGATCTTGCCATCCGCATTCAGGTCGACCTCGGTCAGAGCCTCGACCCCAGCATCCTCGTCGGCGTGGCCGTCCTTCAGCTCGCGCCACATCTTCCAGCACACCCAGAGGAGCAGGATGCCCCCCGCAAGCAGCAACCCGGTGATCTCCAGCAGCTGGGTCGTGACCAAGGCGAAGCCGATGCGCATGACCGTCGCCGCGATGATGCCGATCAGGATGGCCCTGGCCCGCAGGTCCTTCGGCAAACCTGCCGCTGCCAACCCGATGACGACGGCATTGTCGCCGGCCAGTGCAAGGTCGGCCCAGACGACCTGCATCAGGGCCACAAACCCGGAGTAGGTGAAGATTTCCATGAAGCGCTCTCTGAAGTTTGTCCGGTCCTACGCCTACAACTCCGGAGGATCAACCCGGTTGCAGGCCGGCCTGCAGATCGCTAGGCAAGGCCATGCTGTCCTACCAACACCTCTACCATGCCGGGAACCTGGCCGATGTGCAGAAACACGCGGTGCTGGCCTGGGTGCTGGACTACCTGACCCGCAAGGACAAGCCGCTGAGCTACATCGAGACTCATGCCGGCCGCGGGGTCTATGACCTGGGGGCCGAGGAGGCGGTCAAGACCGGGGAGGCGGCCAAGGGCATCGGGCTTGCCGAGGCGCTGTTTCCGCCGGACCACCCCTACCGCCAGCGGCTGGAGGAGGCACGCGCGCAGTACGGGGCGCGGGCCTATCCCGGCTCGCCCTTGATCGCCGCGCTGGGATTGCGCGAGGGGGACAGCATCCACCTGGCCGAGTTGCACCCGCAGGAGCATGCGGCGCTGGAGCGGGCGGCAAAGGACTGGGGCGCGCATGTCCATCGCCGCGACGGGTTCGAGCTGGCGCTCGCGCTGACGCCGCCCACTCCGCGCCGGGGGCTGATGCTGATCGACCCTTCCTGGGAGGTGAAGGCGGATTACGAGGCGATCCCGAAGCACATGGCGAACATCCATCGCAAGTGGAACGTGGGGATCCTGATTCTGTGGTACCCTATCCTGCAGGGCGGCGCGCATGGGCCGATGCTGAAGGCGCTGGAGGCGGCGTTCCCCGACGGCCTGCGGCATGAGGTCCGGTTTCCGCCGGTCCGGGAGGGGCACCGGATGGAGGGCTCGGGTCTCTTCATCGTCAATGCGCCCTATGGGCTGGACGCAGAACTGCAGGCGCTCACATCCCGGTTTGCCCGGCTTTCCAAGTCGCCCGCAAAGCCCTAGGTACAGCAGCATGATCGATCTTCTCCGCCGCCTTCTGGCCCCCGAACCCGCCCGCCTTCCAGAACCCGACGCCCAACTGGCGCTGGCCGCGCTGCTGGTCCGCATCGCCCGCACCGACGGGCTTTACGCCGCCGAGGAGGTCGAGCGGATCGACCGCGTGTTGTCGCGCCGCTATGGGCTTGACCCCTTCGCCACGGCGAAACTGCGGACCGAAGCCGAGGCGCTGGAGAGCGGGGCTCCCGACACCGTCCGCTTTACCCGCGCGCTGAAAGAGGCCGTGCCGGTCGAGGACCGCGCCGAGCTGTTGACCGCGCTGTGGTCGGTCGCGCTGGTCGATGGCCTGCGCGAGGCGCAGGAGGACCGGCTGATGCGGCTGGTGGCGAGCCTGCTGGGGCTGACCGACGTCGACTCGGCGCTGACGCGGCAAAGGGCTGAACACGGATGATCGCAAGCCTCGGGATGTACGACTTCGGCGCGGCGATGGCGGCGAATGACCGGCTTTGGGCGCTGATCCGCACCGGGCTGCGCGGGCGGGGGGTGGCTGCCCCCGAGACGCTGGTCCGGGGCGAAGCGGCCTATTGGGATGCCTGGCAGGCGCCGGATCTGATCCTGTCGCAGACTTGCGGCTATCCGTTCCGCGCCCGGCTGCACGGCCACGTGACCTATGTCGGCACGCCGGACTATGGGGTCGAGGGCTGCGCGCCGGGCCATTACCGGTCGGTCTTCGTGGCCCGCTCCGATGATCCGCGCCACGATGTGATCGAGTTCGGCGGGGCGCGGCTGCCTACAACGAGCCCCTGTCGCAATCGGGCTGGGCCGCTCCGCAGACCCATGCAGCCGGGCTTGGGCTGCGGCTGGTCCCTGCCCTGCGCACCGGCGGGCACCGGTTGTCGGCCGCCGCCGTTGCCGAGGGTCGGGCCGAAATCGCCGCGCTGGACGCGGTGACCTTCGCACTGATGCGGCGGGAAGACCCGATCGCGGAACGGCTGAAGGTGGTGGGGATGACCGCCCCCACGCCGGGCCTGCCGCTGATCACCGCCGCAGGGCGCGACCCGGGCCCCCTGTTCGACGCCGCTAGCGAAGCCATCGCGGCGCTTGGCCCCGCAGACCGCGCCATCCTGCGGCTGAAGGGCCTGGTCCGTATTCCCGTCGAGGATTACCTCGCGGTGCCCAATCCGCCCTCACCCGAACAGATTGCTGCGCTGATCTGATCAAATCACCGGCGTCCTGGATGGCAACCGGCCAAATCGCCGTTGCAATGACGCAAGAAGTGCTTCCTACTGCCTGACCAAACCGCTTCAGATATCCAGAGCCATGTCCGAACCAGCTGCCGAAACTCCGGTCATCCAGATCCGCGACCTGCACAAGAGCTATGGTCAGCTGGAGGTTCTTAAAGGGGTCGACCTGACGGCGCCGCGTGGGCATGTCGTGTCGCTGATCGGCTCGTCCGGGTCCGGCAAGTCGACGCTCTTGCGCTGCTGCAACCTTCTGGAGGACAGCCAGCAGGGCGAGATCCGGTTCGAGGGCGAGGCGGTGCGCTGGAAGGGCGAGGGGATGAACCGCCACCCGGCCGACCGCGACCAGGTCACGCGCATCCGGACGAACCTGTCGATGGTGTTCCAGCAGTTCAACCTGTGGTCCCATCTGACGATCCTGCAGAACGTGATGGAGGCCCCGGTCACCGTGCTGAAGCGCGATCCGAAAGA
>JBJTSJ010000197.1:0-3523 GCA_046076605.1 Tabrizicola sp. | reverse complement strand
TCTGGGTCGGGACCTTTTCCTTGTGCTGGCCTTCGCCCCACGGGCCGGACACGTACATCGCGATCTGGCCGTCGTTGAACAGGTCCTTCATCTGGTCGCGTTCCCATTCGGTCGGGCCAGACTGCATGTAGGGCAGGAGGTCTGCGTAAAGCTGCAGGGTTTCGCGGGTCTGCGGGCTGTCGAGCGCCGGGGTGCCGTCGTCGTTGTAGACCTTGCCGCCGTTCGAATAGAGGAAGTCGAGGAACATGTGCATCGTGTTGTCGAAGTCCTTGCCGGCGATGCCGATGCCTGCGGCGTCGGTGTTGTCGGTCACGGTCTTCGCCAGAGCGATAAGGTCAGTCCAGGTGGCGGGTGCCTTGCATTCTGCGCCGGCAGCCTCAACCACGGCGCAGTTGATGTAAAGCGCCTTGGTCGAGAAGGCATGCGGGATGCCCCAGTACTGGCCGCCGTTGGTCACGGTTTTCAGGACGCCTGGCTGGTAGGCGGCTTCTTCCTCGGGCGTGAAGGTCACGGGGACGATCAGGTCGTTGTTGGCAAGCTGACGCAGCGTGCGTGAGCCCATGTAGGCCACGTCCGCCGGGTCACCAGCGGCAGCGAGTTGCATCGACTTGTCCTGGCAGGTGCCCCATTCCACCGCTTCCATCTTCACGGTGACGCCGGCGTTGTCGGCCTGGAACTGGTCGATGACCTTCTGGTCGGCCGCGCGCACTTCGCCGCCGCACATGATGAAGTGCAGCTCTTGTGCCTGGGCCGACAGCGCCGTTCCGGCCATCAGGCCAGCGGCGACCGTAAGGGTCTTTAGATGGGTCATTCGTAGTCTCCCTTTGTTGGACGTTTGTGGTTGGTCACTCTTTCACGGCGCCGGCCGTCAGCCCGGCGACGAGATACTTTTGCAGGAAGAGGAAGACGAGCATTACCGGGGTGATGCCGGTCAGAGCAGCGGCCATCAGCTCGTTCCAAGTCGTATCCTGGTAGCCGACGAACTCGAACAAGCCTGCCGGTAGTGGTTGGATTTCGCGAACGTTGTTGAAGGTGATCGCGAACAGGAACTGCTGGGCGTAGGCGCCAATGAAGACCGCTGTGCCGACCACGATGAGGCCCGGGATCGCCAGCGGGATCACGACGCGGCGCAGGGTGTAAAGGCGGGACGCGCCGTCGACATAGGCGGCTTCTTCCAGCTCTTTAGGGATCTTTTCGAGGTAAGAGCGGAGGAGCCAGATGCCGGTCGGGATCAGGAAGGCGACGCCGGGGATGATCATCGCCCAGTAGGTGTTGAGCATCCCGAGGCTGCGGAGGACGCGGTACAGCGGGATGAGGAGGACCGCGCCGGTGAACATGTTTACGGCAAGGAAGCCGCCCAAGGACAGCGCCTTGAACGGGAATTCCAGACGGGCATAGGCATAGGCGGCGGGGATCACGACGATCATCGTGACGACGGTGACGGCGCTGGCGATGAAGATCGAGTTGAAGATGTAGAGGCCGAGAAGCGGCACCGTGTTCCACATGTCGCGGTAGGCCTGCAGGCTGAAATCCTCGGACCACCAGGTGAAATCGGCGGTCATCAGGTGGCTCATGGGGCGAAGCGAGACGCGGATCATCTCGATGAAGGGCATCAGGATGAAGAGGAGGAAGATGAAGGTGGCGAGGTAGACGCCGATCTTCTGAAGGAGGGAGAGACGGTCGATCATCATTTCGCTCCGTAATGCCGGTTCACGCGGTTCAGGAACCACAGGTAGAAGAGCGAGAAGGTGGCCAGGAGGACGACGATCACCACCGCCCGCGCCGCGCCCTCGCCGAAGCGCTGGGAGGAGATGGCGACCTTGTAGGTGTCGATGATGAGGGTGGTGGTCGCGCCCCGCGGGCCGCCTTCGGTGAGGATCCAGATGATCTCGAAGCTGTTGAAGGTCCAGATCGCGGAGAGGAGCGCCATCGAAACGATCACTGGCATGATCTGGGGAATGGTGATGCGGCGGAAACGATACCAGCGGCTGGCGCCGTCAACCCAGGCGGCCTCGTAGAGGTCCTTCGAGACCCCCTGCATGGCAGCCAGGAAAAACAGCGTCACCATCGGCGTGCCGACCCAGACGTCGGTGACGATGGCCGAATAGAAGGCAGAGGTCTTGGTGGCGAGGAGGGCGACGCGGTCCTGGACCAGCCCGAACTCCTGCAGAAGGCCCGAGATCAGTCCGAAATAGCCGTTGTACATCCACTTCCAGCCGATCACGCCGATGGCCACCGGGATCACCCAGGGCGGCATGACGAGGACCCGGAACAGCGCCTTGCCGGGGATCGCGGCGTTCAGAAGCGTGGCGCCGATCAGGCCGACGATCAGCTTCAGGCTGACCGCCAGGACCATCCAGTAGAAAGTGCGGCCCACGGTCTGCCAGAACTTCGGATCGCCAAAGAGCGCGGCATAGTTGGCGATGCCGACGAAGTTTTCCCCGCCCAGCGTGGCGTCAGTGAAGGACAGGCGGATCGTCTCGACCAGCGGCCAGACGACGATGACCAGGATGAAGATCAGCGCGGGGGAGATGAGGAGCCAGGCGAAGGCGCGGTCCGACAGCTGACGCCGCTCCATCCGGTCCGGTGCAGCCCCTTCGGCGACAAGCGTCATGCGGTTCCCCCTGTTCTACCTTGGGCCACCCTGGCAGGGGCGGCGCGGGTCGAATCATGTCATTGCAGTGACGATACCAAAAAACTTGCTCGATGCTACCATCATAATACCAAATCTGCAGAAAAATCGGACCAACTGCGGATTTTCCTTGTTTTTGTGAGTGTTTCCAGTCCATCTTGCGCGACAATGATGGGATTGGTCCCATCGAAAAAATACCAATTCGGGGGCTTCCGATGGAAGACGACCTGGCGCTGTTTCGCCCCGATGCCTGGTTCCGCGCCGCGCGAGGGCCGCGGTATGAGCAGCTGTACCGCCATCTCTCGGCGGCCATCGCGGCGGGGGAACTGCCGCCCGAGGCGCAGTTGCCGCCAGAGCGGGAGTTGGCGCTGATCGCGGATGTTTCGCGAGTTACAGTGCGGAAGGCCGTCAGCCAGCTGGTCGAGGATGGCGTGCTGGAGCAACGGCGCGGGGCGGGGACCTTTGTCCGTCCGCCGAAGTCGAAGATGGAGCATTCGCTTTCGGCGCTGCTGTCCTTCACCGAATACATGCGGCAGCGCGGGAAGACGTCCTCCAGCCGCATCCTGCGGCGCGGGCTGTTCCTGCCGACCCCGGATGAGATGATGGCGCTGGGCCTGCCGCAAGGCGACCGCGTCGCGCGGGTGGAGCGTTTGCGCTTTGCCGACGACACGCCGCTGGCGCTGGAATGGTCGTCCCTGCCCACGGATGTCCTGCCAGATCCGGAGGCGGTGGAGACCTCGCTCTATGACGTGCTGCGGGCCTCCGGAAAGGCGCCGACGCGGGCGGTGCAGCGGATCACGGCGGTGAACTTGACGGCGGTGGATGCGAAGCTGTTGCTGCTGCCGGAAGGGGCGGCGGTGCTGCGGATCGACCGGACGGCCTACCTGCCCT
>JBJTSJ010000196.1:0-4737 GCA_046076605.1 Tabrizicola sp. | reverse complement strand
CGGGCGAGCGCTTCGACATCGTCGTCGACTTCTCGCAGTTCCGACCGGGTGACAAGCTGCGGTTTGTGAACCTCTTGGAGTTCGAGGACGGCCGTGGACCGAAGGACGTGCTGTCGATCAGCGATGCCTTGCAGCAAAAGTCGCTGGATCCGGCCATCGGCGTCGTCATGGAATTCCGGGTGTCGCGTTTCGTCGCATCGGTCGACAATCCCGGCTACATCTACGACAGCCAGCGCTACGACGATCGCGATCTAAGCACCGTGCCTCCCAAGTTGACCGACCAGATTCCGGTCGTGACGCCGGTCCGCACCAGGGTCATCGAATTCAAGCGCGGCGCAAGCGACCCGCGTGACAACGAATTCGGCGCCTGCTTCCCCGATTGCCCCGAACGCGAGACCTATCCCTGGGGCATCCGCATCAACGGCGAGGATACCCATTCCTTGAACGCAAACCGCGTCTCGATGCTGGTGCCGCGCCCGGGCGAAGTCGAACACTGGGTCCTGGTGAACGGTGGCGGCGGTTGGGATCACCCGGTCCACCTGCACTTCGAAGAGGGCGTCACAGTCGCGCGTACTGGGTCATCCTTCAGCGCGATGGAACGCCTTGCCCGCAAGGACGTCTGGCGGCTTGGCGAAAATGGCACCGTAACTGTACAGGTCCGGTTTGGCGAATACGGCGGGGCCTATGTCACGCACTGCCACAACACGGTTCACGAAGATGCCGCGATGCTCTTGCGCTACGACATCCTTACTGACCCGAACAACCCGAAGACGTCGCAAACCCATGTGCAGGTCATCCCGACACCCAACCCCACGCCGGACGGCGTGACCTATGTGATGCCCGAGATCCTTCCCGAAGGAAATCCGTTCCACCCAAGCTTCAATCCGCGACCACCGGTCTGATGGCAACACGACGAAGGAGGCACAGCATGCCACGGGCTGCAAATGGTCGGGCTGGCGCGGTGCGCGCGCTTATCCTGTTGGTTTCGAGCGTTCTTTTCCTGGGCGTGTATTTGGTCAGGCCGGCACAGGCCGATGTCCGAGGCGCGGACTACTTTACCAATCTGACCCTCATCACATCAGAAGGCAAAGCGGTGAAGTTCTTCGACGATGTGCTGAAGGATCGGATCGTCGCAGTGAACTTCTTCTACACGTCCTGTACTGACCTGTGCTCGCTTAGTACTGCCCGGATGGCCCAGATCTATGAATGGCTGGGCGAACGCATGGGGCGTGACGTCTTTTTCGTGTCCATCACTCTGGACCCCGAAACCGACACTCCCGAACGCCTGGCGCGGTTTTCGGCGGGTTTCGACATCGACAAGGGCTGGACCTTCCTGACTGGCTCGCGCGAAAACATCGACATTATCCGTTCCAAGCTGGGCGAGCGCGCCCGTGCGCTGAACCTGCACCGCACCGATTTCGTGATCGGCAATGCGCGCACCGGGGTCTGGCGGCGCTCTTCGGTGATGGGCAGCCTGGTGATTGCCCTGCAATCGATTCTGGAGCTTGACCCCGACTATCAGTCAGGCGTGCAGGTCGGCCCAGCAGCCTTGACCGACTCGCTGCAGATCGACACCGAATACGACCTTTCCGCACATCCGGGCGAGGCGATCTTTCTGCGCTCCTGTGCATCCTGCCACACCATTGGCCTTGGCAAGAAGTACGCGCCCGACCTTGCCGCCGTGACGGTTCGGCGCGATCAGGACTGGTTGCGCAAGTTCATCATGGACCCCGATCTGATGCTTGCCGCTGGCGATCCCGTGGCTGTGCTTCTTGACCAGGACTATCCGGACGTCATGATGCCCAACCTTGGGCTTGGGCCGCAGGATGCCGACGATCTTATGTCCTACCTTGCGGCGGCTGATGCCCGACTGGCTGCGGTCGAACGGGACTCGGCGGAAAGTTACTCTGCCTACGAAGTCGCTCACGGTCTTGGCGAAGCAGGCGGTGAAAAAGAGAATCGGAATGGCAGCGAGTGATGAAGTGACAAAGCGGATGCTCAAGGCTGTACCCACCTTCCCGGGTCAGGACTCGTTCCTGTCTCAGGGCCAGAACATGACGATTGCGACGAGGGCAACAGCGGATAGGAAAACCTTTGGGTTTCTGTCGCAGCGGGTGGCCACGCGTCGCCAGTCTTTCAGCCAGTAGAACATGATCTCGATCGTGTTTCGGCGCTTGTAGCGCCGCTTGCCTTGCGTGACGGGCTTGCCGCGCGGCTTCCGGCCCGGGATGCAGGGCTTTATCCCCTTGCCTCTCAACGCGTCTCTGAACCAGTCAGCATCACGGCCCCGGTCTGCCAGCAGCCAATCTGCCTTCGGCAAACTGTCCGGAAGGGCAGCTGCACCGGTGTAGTCGCAGACCTCACCAGCAGTCATGAAGAACCGGATCGGACGACCTTCCGCGTCGGTGTCGGCGTGCAGCTTGGTGTTCATGCCGCCCTTGGTTCGGCCGATCAGACGGCACCGCTGGTCGTCTGATCCTCCCTTTTCGACCGCAGGCTGGTCGCCATGCGGTGTGCCTTGAGATAGCTCGCATCCATCTTCACCGTCTTCAGGGTGGCCGCTTCGGAGGCCAGGCCTTCCATCATCCGGGCGAAAATGCCTTTGTCGCCCCACCGCTGCCATCGGTTCTACAGGGTCTTCGCAGGGCTATATTCCTTGGCGCATCGCACCACCGCAAGCCATTGCGATTGATGAAGATAATGCCACTCAAGCCCCGACGATCATCGACGCTCGGCTTGCTATGGCTCCTTGGAACGAAGGGCTGCAGTCGCGCCATCTGTGGGTCGGTCAGTCGGTCAGCCAGAACAGCTTGCTCGTCGGTCAGTCTTCTTGCAGAGGCTGAATCACGCTGCCGGCGCAAGATCAATGGGCCCTGACCCTAACAATGCCGTCATGCCTCCACTGAAGTCTACCGCCACCTCCTTGCTTAGCCGCGATGGCCTGCCCCGATCGAGTGGTCCGGTCACAGTCTTAGTGCATGACGGGGCTTGGCGCTACGGCCGGGGTGGCCGGCGAAGCGGCTCCGGATGGCGAAGCCGACCATTGGATGACTTCGGGAGCTGGCGGGCGACAAGCTGAACACGCGACACATTGGAAGCTCTTCCGTTACCATGGAAGGCAATGGTGCTGAGCGGCAACTGACGGGGGGCTTCAATCCTTGCACCTCTTGGCCAATGGGACCGCTGGGGAAGCCGCGCCGTCATAAACGGCAAGAAGACACTTTCGGCATAATTCAACCGCCAAGCGTTTTGACTATGTGGGGTTGGTTGTGGGGTAGATTGTCGGTGGGCCCAAGAAACATAATTAAATCATAGAGGATTGGCGGAGAGGGTGGGATTCGAACCCACGGTAGGCGCAAACCTACAACGGTTTTCGAGACCGCCACGATCGACCACTCCGTCACCTCTCCGCGCTTCAGGGGTCGTCTATGTGGCGGGGTGGATAGCCGGGTGCCGCGCGATGCGCAAGGGGCAATCGGAAGACTGCGTCGGGGGCGTTGCGGGCCGGCGTTCACGGGCAGTTGCGGGGGCGTGCCTTGGCAAGGGTTGGGGAAGGGGCTACCTCTTTCTCTGCGGTCGCCGGGGCCGCCAGCCAAGGACCTTGCCCATGCTTCTGTCGCGCCTTGCCCTTGCCGCCTTGCTTGCGACCGCCGCTCCGCTGGTGGCCGAGACGGTGACGGAAGACCCGAAGGCCGAGGTCTCGGCGGACCAGCTGGCCGAGGTGCTGCAGCTGGACGCGCTGTTTGCCGTTTTGCGCGACGAGGGGCTGGCGCATGGCACCACGCTGGAAGAGGACATGTTCCCCTCGGGCGGGGGGCCGGAGTGGCAGGCGGCGGTCTCGGACATCTATGATGTGGACCGGCTGCGGTCGGGCTTTGACGCCGTGCTGCACGAGCAACTGGCCGCGGACCCTGCCGCGCTGACGGAGATCACGGCCTTTTTCGGCTCGGACCTGGGTCAGAAGATCCTGGGGCTGGAGATCGAGGCGCGGCGGGCCTTTCTGGACACGGCTGCAGAGGAGGCCGCGCGGGTGGCGGCCGATGATGCCGCAGCGGCGCGGGACCCAAAGGTCGCCCAGGTGCGCCGGATGATCGAGGCGGCTGATCTTCTGGAGCAGAACGTCGCGGGGTCGCTGTCGGGCAACCTGGCCTTCATGACTGGGATGGCCAGCACGGGCGTCTATGGGGCTGATATGCCCGAGGATCAGATCCTGTCAGACATATGGGCGCAGGAAGAGCAGGTCCGCGCGGACACCTCGACCTGGCTATATTCATATCTGGGTCTGGCCTATTCCCCGCTGACCGAGGCCGAGATGGAGGCATACGTCGACTTCTGGGAAAGCCGGGCCGGCCAACGGCTGAACGCGGCGCTGTTCATGGCCTTTGACAGGGTGTTCCGGCAGGTGTCCTACGACCTTGGCCGGGCCGCGGGTCGGGCGATCCAGGGGCGCGATATCTGAGCCGCTTCCACACCGCGTCAGGCGACCGGGACCCAGACTTCGAAGCCGCCTTCGCCGGTGCGGCCGTCAAACTCGACCGGATAGAACTCAAGCGACGGCGCCTGCCGGGGGTGGAAGCCGTCCTGGCCCAGCCAGTCGGAATAGATCTCGGTCCAGACCGCACTCATCGTCGAGATGTGGTTGCGGCTAGCAAAGCGGGCATAGCGGCCGGGCGGGACGATGATCGCCGTCTGGCCGAAGGGCAGGGGGCCAGGCCGGGGAACCTCGACCCCGCAGAG